>JAGWYO010000028.1 GCA_018969355.1 Actinomycetales bacterium | reverse complement strand
ATGCGGGTGTAGCTCAATGGTAGAGCCCCAGCCTTCCAAGCTGGCCATGCCGGTTCGATCCCGGTCACCCGCTCCAAGTATTTATCCTATGGAACCGACCTTGGTAATTAGGGCGGTGCCGTTGAAGGAAAGAGAACTTAGTGAACTTGCGGTTTGAATGCTGATTGTGACACCAAAGAGCGGTGTATCAGTGGAATTGGCGTAAGAACCCATAATTCTAATTCCAAAATGTTTTGAATTGATGCCGTTCGCGTAACTTTCTGAATTACTGGCGATGCAATATTGATTGGGAATTGCAACGCAATCTCCTGATATGCATATGGAAATAGTCCCATTGATAAATAGGGATTCAGTATTTCCGACTGGAACAAGGCCGGTAACCATCACCTCAAAAATATAGTTAGTGCTTGGACTCAAGGTATATGTCGAAATCAAATCGATACTTCTTCCCGCTGAATTTGCCACTAACGATCTTGAATTTAGTACTACCCACTGCGCATTAGAAATTCCAGCAGCGCCAGTACTTCCAGTATCACCTTTCACGCCTTGTGAACCTGCAGATCCTGTTAATCCTGTATCACCTTTTGCACCAGCAGCACCATCAGCACCATTAGTTCCAGCGGTACCTGTTAGACCAGTGGTACCTGTTAGACCAGTGGCACCAGTAGCTCCTGTGTCACCTTTTGCACCTGTCAAACCAGTGTCACCTTTTGCACCAGTTGTACCTGTTAGGCCAGTTGCTCCAGTTGCACCAGTTGCTCCAGTTGCACCTGTGTCACCTTTTGCACCAGTAGCGCCAGTGTCACCTTTTGCACCAGTTGCACCTGTTAGACCAGTAGCTCCAGTGTCACCTTTTGCACCAGTAGCACCTGTTAGACCAGTAGCTCCGGTAGCACCTTTAGCGCCATCAGCGCCTTTGGCACCGTCGATGCCATTTGTTCCATTAGCACCAGTTAATCCCTGTTCTCCTGTGTTTCCTTTGGGACCTTCAGCACCGGCAACAGGTGCAATAACTTCTTTTGAGTCAGCAATTCTCAAGGTCGTCGCTAACTTCCACACCCCTTTTGTTTTAGGTCCATAGAGATTTGCATTCTTAATATCAATATAGAAATCGCCATCTATGCCTACTGTTTTAATTGGAATTCCGCTACCGCTTAGAATCGTGTTTGGAATTGTTGTTGCAGAACGTCCAGCCTTTTTAACAACAACTGATGTCTTCCCCGCAGGAAATGCTTGTGGGCTACTGACTAATGTTGTTATCAAGGCTAAGGCGATAAGGGTGGTTTTAGTTTTCATGAGAATCCTGATTTCTAGAACTCTGGGAAAGTTCTGGGAACTAGTGTGAAACAGGTAACTCAGGGGCTAAATAGGGCGCACCTTGGCAGAGGGTGCGCCTTGAGATTGGGTAGGCCCTATAAAATGATAAAAACTCACAAGGTGTTCTAAGGCTGACCTAGTACTTTATTGAGCATCAAGGAGTTCATTACAGGTAGTCAATGACGAGGGGTCACAGACGGTTCTACTAAGTGATTGGGAGAAATGCACATGTCATCAAATAGAAAGATTGCAGCAGTAGTACTAACAACTGTTGCACTCTCAGTTGGCACAGTTGGTGTTGCATCAGCAACGTCAGCAAAGTCAAATGGAAAATCAGTTTCTGTCCGCCAAACAACTACTCGCACCACTGTTAACGCTATTGCTAATCCAATGGCTGGTGGAGCGATGGGTAAAATGGGTGATCCAAGTGCAGCAATAGCAACTGTTCTTTCTTCACTTGTTAAGGATGGAACAATTACTCAAGCACAAGCGGACAAGATCACTGCAGCTTTAACTGCAGCACGTGCAGCACATGAAGCCACCGAAGGTGCAAATCGCGCGGCAATGGATGCAGATCGTTCAGCACGCCAAACTCTGATTGCAACGACAATCGGTAAAAGCGCTGCAGAGATTCAGAGCGCACTTGCTGCTGGTCAATCACTCGGTGCTATTGCCGGCGACAAGAGAGGTGCTCTTATCAGCGCACTTGTTGCTGATGCGACAAAGCGAATTGATGCAGCTGTAACTGCTGGAAAGATGACATCGGCGCAGGCAGCGACAATGAAAGCTGATTTAACTGCTCATATAAGCGCAGAAGTTGATGCTGTTCGACCAGCCATGGGTATGGGTGGAAAAATGGATGGGCACGGACCACATCACTAATTTCTCTGGTAGCTAAATCCTCCTAAGGGTGAAAACCCGCCACATCGATGAGAATGTGGCGGGTTTTCTTTATGCCACCTGCCTTAATGGCAAGATGGGGCTATGAATATTCATATCGGAAGTGATCATGCAGGCCTTGAATTAAAGAGCGCTCTTGTTCACTACCTAGAGTCACAAGGTCACGCCGTCACTGACCATGGACCCCATGAATACGACGCCCTCGATGACTATCCAGATTTTTGTATCCCAGCAGCTGCTGCAACCGTTAGAGATGCTGGTTCACTCGGTATTGTTTTAGGTGGTTCTGGCAACGGTGAACAGATCGCTGCCAACAAAGTCAAAGGCGTCAGAGCAGCCCTTGCTTGGAGCGTTGAAACTGCACAACTTGCAAAAGAACATAACAATGCAAATGTAGTGGGTATTGGTGGGCGCATGCATACGATTGAGGAGTGCAAGGCGATCATTGACGCCTTTATCACAACTGAATTTACAAACGATGAACGTCATGTGCGACGCATCAACAAGATTACTAGGTACGAAAATACATCAAATCAGTAACATGGTGATCTTTATCGATCCCTTGGCCTTCAAAGCGTGTGACTGGGCGTGATTCTGGTTTTTCAATGACTCCCCCAGTAAATAATGTGGAGGCCGCAAAAACTTCCTGCATACTAAGTGCATAAGACACCCAGTCAGTTGCAATATGGATATAGCCACCCTTTTTTAACTTGGGGGCAATGAGGAGGAGAAAACCTTCATTAACAATTCGGCGCTTATTGTGTTTCTTCTTTGGCCATGGATCTGGAAAGTAAAGATGGATTGCATCTAAAGATTCATCTTCAAACATATGAGGCAAAACGATATGAACATCATCTTCAATCACGCGTAGGTTCTTTAAATCATTTTCCACAATTCGCCCCAATAACTTGCCGATTCCTGGTGGGTGAACATCAAGAGCGATATAACCGTTATTGGGGTAATTTTTCGCAATGATGGCAGTGGCTTCCCCCATGCCAAAACCAATCTCCAAGATGATTTTCTTACTGGTAGGGAAAATTTCTTTAAGATTTAACTTCTTTTCTTCAAAGGAAATTCCATAGATGGCCTGTAATTGATCTTTTGCTTGGCGTTGGGCCTGGGTAATGCGAGAGCCACGGATGCTATAGCTGCGTACCGATGGTCGTTCCATGTCCTCACTCTGTCATGGTTGGATTAGAACCTACAAAAGCGCCCCATCCATGAAGAGGAGTTACAAGTGCCAGGTCTAAATGTGAGCCGTATTGAAGCTAAAGATCGTGCGGAGCATCTTTACGTAAACAGCTATGTCGTGACCCTAGATGTGACCAAGGGTGAAGAGATCTTCTACTCAAAATCAGAGGTCTCATTTAGCTGCAACACACCTGGCTATTCAACCTTTATTGATGCTGTGGGACGCAGCGTCATCAGCGCAACACTTAATGGCGCAGCCGTTGATGTTTCTACCTTTGATGGGGAAAGTATTTTCCTTACCAACTTGGCAGCAGATAACACCCTAGTAATTGAGATGGAGGCTGAGTATTCAAAATCAGGTGAAGGCCTGCAACGCTCAGTAGATCCAGCCGATGGTGAGGTCTATTTGTACTCTCAAGGTGAGACCGCGCATATACGCAATATGTTTGCCTGCTTTGATCAACCATCTCTTAAAGCCACTTTTACTCTCACTGTAACAACTCCTGGTCACTGGCAGGCTGTTTCAAATAACCCAGTTGAATCACAAACTTCTAAGGGTGATTTAATTCAATGGAAGTTCACAACAACCCCACGGATTCCAACCTATCTTGATGCACTCATTGCAGGGCCGTATTCATCTGTGCATGATGTCTATAAAGGAGCAAAAGAGATCCCTCTTGGAATCTACTGCCGTAAATCTATGATGCAGTACTTAGATCCAGAAGATATCTTCCTTATTACTAAGCAAGGCTTTGAATACTTTGAAAAAGTCTTTGGCCTGGCATATCCATTTGAAAAATACGATCAAATCGCAGTTGTTGACTTCAACTTCGGTGCGATGGAAAACGCTGGCGCAGTCACATTCCGTGAAGATGTTCTAGTCTTCCGCTCACACATGCCAGAAAAGGCATATCTTTCACGTGCCAACACAATCCTGCATGAAATGGCACATATGTGGTTTGGTGACATGGTCACGATGTTTTGGTGGGATGATCTCTGGCTCAATGAATCCTTTGCTGAATGGTCTTCTTACTTAGCCCTATCTGAGTCAACGCGCTTTAAGGGAGCTTGGACAGAGTTCAATAGTGCTAGAAAGAACTGGGCATATCGCCAAGATCAACTCTCATCCACTCACCCCATCATCGCTGACATGGTCGATATCGAGGCAGTAAACGCTAACTTTGATGGAATTACTTATGCCAAGGGTGCATCTGTATTACATCAACTCGTTGCCCACGTTGGTCGCCCACAATTCATTTCAGGATTGCAAAAGTATTTTGCTAAGCATGCTTGGGGCAACACAACACTTAATGATTTGTTAGTAGAACTAGAAGCAGCCAGTGGGCGCAAATTAGATACCTGGGTCCACACCTGGCTGCAAACTGCAGGTGTGAACACTCTGCGCCCGCAACTAGAAATTGATGGAGATACATATACAAACGTTGTCATCTCACAAGAGGTTCCACTAGTTCCTGCAGGTTCACAAGAGCTTCGTCCCCACCGCTTGGCAGTTGGTCTCTATGACATCAGCGGCGGTTCACTCAACTTACGTAAATCTGTTGAACTAGATGTTGTGGGTGCCAGCACAGTAGTGACAGAGTTAGCTGGTGAAAAGGTTGCAGATCTTTTGCTCATCAATGACCGCGATCTTTCCTATGCAAAACTGCGCTTTGATGATCGATCTATTCAAACCTTGAAGAAATATCTTGGCCGCCTAACTGATCGGCTAGCCCGTGCACTGACTTGGGGTGCTATTTGGGATATGCACCGTGATGCACAAATCTCAACAGCAGATTTTATGCAAATTGCACTCTCTGGTTTAGCAGGAGAAGACGATGATGCAATTGTCAATATCGTGATTGGACAACTAGGCACTTCCGTTGAAGCCTACGCATCTGATGCTAACCGAGATACGTATCGTGAGCGCTTAGCTGCTGGTTTCTGGGAGCTCATGCAGGCAAGTGACCCAGCAAGTGATCTACAGCTTCTCTATTCACGTGCATTTGCTGCCAATGCCCACACGCCAGAACAGATTAAAAATGTGCGCGCAATACTAAATGGTGAAACAAAGGGCCTTAGAGTAGATGCCGATCGCCGCTGGGATTTCCTCATTGCACTGACTGAGCGGGGAGCAACCACGCAAGCCGAGTTAGATGCAGAATTAGCAGCAGATAACACAACAACTGGAAACCTTTTCTACCAGAGTGCACAAGCTGCAGCACCCAATGCCCAAGCAAAGGCTTATGCATTCACTACCGTTATGCATCAAGATGCTCAAACTTCAGTTCGCTCAGCCCTTGTTGCAGGCTTCCAGCGCCCTATTCAGCGCCACTTACTTGCCCCATTTATTGATCCCTACTTTGAGAACTTGCTCTCAGAGTGGGAATCAAAATCCTATGAAGGTGCTGCCAAGTTTGTCACTGGAATGTATCCCAGCTGGATCATTAGCCAGAGCACAGTGGATAAGACTGATACTTGGTTACATGGTGTGGGCAAAGATGCACCTGCAGTGCTTCGCAAACTTGTGAAAGAATCACAAGATGGAGTTATCCGTGCTTTGAAGGTTGCAGCGCTGGATAATTAATTAATTGAAGAAACTGAGGATTGCTTCTTTTCTTCTTTTGGAGCCGATGCTATCCACGAAAGAAGTGCAATCACGCTAAAGAGTGCCACTGGGATTACTACATAAGTAAAGACAGTTTGCGCAACGCTTAACCCTGGGCCAGGGACAAATCCATCTTCAACTGTGCTCGCAAGAAATTGCATGGGATAAGTGTAAATGAATTAAGCAGTAGCTGCCGCCACACCAAATGGCTCTAAATACTGCAACCATCTAGTATGAGTCTGACCGGTTCCAAGAATTCTCCATGCAGCACCCACGGGCTCGCGTGGTAGGTGGCGCAATCTCCAACCAATTTCTTTGAGCTGCTTATCTGCCTTTAAGTGATTGCACTTGTGACACGCAGAGACAACGTTCTCCCAATTGTGAGCCCCACCACGACTGCGTGGAATCACGTGATCAATGGAAGTGGCAGGTGCGTTGCAATAGACACAGCGTCCACCATCTCTAGCAAAAATCGCCCGGCGAGAAAGTGGAACTGCATGGCGATAAGGAATACGAACAAATTTATTAAGGCGAATAACTGATGGTAGTTCTATCTCGCCGCCGGAGAAATGCAGGACTGAACCAGATTCCTCGATCATTGTTGCTCGATGATTGAGGACCAGGATGAGGGCACGGCGTTCAGTAATGACACCTAAGGGTTCATAGGTGGCATTGAGCACCAGCGTGCGCGACATCGGAATCCTCTCCTTGGCCTTAAGCAATTGGTTTATCTTGCCCCAAAACACCCGAGCGCGTGGGTATTGACTAGCGATATTTAGGTAAAGATTTGGATAAAGTCTGACTTCTATGAACGATTCACTGCAAAACGCCCTGAACTGGATTAGCGGAACTCCGCTTCGAGTGGCCATCATTCTAATCTCGGCGATGATTGCCCAAGCCTTTGGGACTAGGGCTATTGAGCGGGCTATGAATCGCTTAGCAACAGCTGATCTCGTACCAGGTCCGCGCAATATTGTTGCCCGTCAAAAAGAGCGCGCTCGCACCATTGGCGGCGTCCTATCTAGCACATTGAAAACAGTTATCTGGGTAGTTGCAACAGCAATGGCTCTAGGTGAATTTGGTTTTAACTTAGGACCCCTTATTGCATCAGCTGGAATATTGGGTGTGGCCCTTGGTCTTGGTGCACAGACCCTGGTTCGAGATGTTCTCTCTGGAATCTTTATGTTGGTGGAGGATCAATACGGTGTGGGTGACCACGTAGATGTTCTTGATGTGCAGGGTCTTGTTGAAAAAGTTGGTTTGCGTGTGACATGTGTGCGAGATAAAAAAGGAACGCTGTGGTATTTGCGAAATGGTGAGATTCTAAAGGTTGGAAATCAATCTCAATCTGGTTGATTAACCATGGCAGCAGCTGCCATCTCAACATAGTTCCACAACTGCTCTTTTAACTCTGGCTTTATTTCCATTGAATCAACGGCTGTGCGCATCGCTTTAATCCACGCATCATGTGCTGCAAGATTGATATGAAACTGCGCATGGCGCATGCGAAGACGTGGATGTCCACGGTTTTCTTGATAGGTAGTTGGGCCGCCCCAGTACTGTTCTAAAAACCATTGCAAGCGCGTTGCTGCAGCCTTTAAATCACTCTCTGGATACATCGGTCGCAAAATAGGATCAACGGCGACCTGAGCATAAAACTGGGAAACTAAATCAGCAAAGAACGCTTGCCCACCTATTTCTTCATAAAAGCTGCTCATGATCTAAGACTAGCCATGTCTTTACCCTTGGCAATCTGCAAAACGAAATATGTAGTGATCAGACAAAGGCCGCCACTTATATAAAACGCGGCTGCATAGTCACCAAACTTCACTCGCACAACGGCTGCGCCAAATGCTGCAATAGCACCGCCAATTTGATGGGCAGCAAATACCCAACCGTAGATCACTGTTGCGCGCTCTGGACCCAAAATCGTTCTGCACAACATCACTGTTGGCGGAACTGTTGCTACCCAATCAAGGCCATAGAAGATAACAAAAACGAGTGTGGATGGATGAACTGACGAGAAAAGAATAGAAGGAAGTAAGAACAGTGATAGACCACGTAGTCCGTAGTAGAAAAATAGCAGCTTGCGTGGATCATATTTATCTGTAAGCCAGCCTGAGAAAACAGTGCCCATAACATCAAAGACACCAACTAATGCCAGAAGTGATGCTGCAACTACTTGACCCATTCCATGATCATGGGCAGCTGGAATAAAGTGCGTTCCAATTAAGCCACTAGTTGATAAACCACAGACAAAAAATGAACAAAAGAGATACCAAAAGTCTTTATGGGAACTTGCCTCTTTCAATGTAACAATGGCTAAACGTGCTGCATTCATTTCAGATTGAGCCGGTGGTGTCCAATCATCAGGGGCCCCGTATGGCAAATAACCTATATCTGCTGGTCTCTCACGAAGGAATATAAAGATCATAGGCACCATTAACAATGCCGCTGCGCCAATTGTTAGACCAATTGATTTCCACCCATACATCCCAGAGAGATGCGTAAGCCCGGGCAAAAAGATCAACTGCCCCATTGCAGCTGCTGCAGTTAATCCACCGATGACTAAGCCACGGCGCTTCACAAACCATCTGTTTGCAACCGTTGCTGCAAAGACAAGAGCCATTGATCCTGTGCCAATACCAACTATGACACCCCATGTTGCAATTAACTGCCATGGAGCATGAATCAAAGTAGTTAAGAAAGCGCCAGTGCTTACAGCAGTTAGCGCGCCCATCACAACTTTTCTCACGGTAAAGCGCTCCATCAAAGCTGCCGCAAAAGGTGCAGTTAAGCCATAGAGAAGGACGTTGATTGAAATTGCGAGCGAGATTTGATCACGGTGCCAACCAAAAGCATCTTGTAGGGGGAGTATTAATACAGAAGGGGCGGATCTAAAACCTGCAGTTGCTACCAAGGTAAAGAAAGTAACAATTGCGGCAATCCATGCTGGGTGAATTCTGCGATTAGTTTTCAATCTTCATTATCCTTCGAGCCCCCACAGCCAATCCCAATACTGGAATTGCTGCAAAGAGACATAGCCATCCATAACTCAACGTTCCAATGATTACACCAGCCAGTGCTCCCCCGCCAGCACCGGCTAAGTTCATTACTAAATCACTGGCACCTTGGGATGCTGGGCGCATCTCAAGCGAAACAGATTCAGAGAGAAAAGCAGAACCTGCAATCAGTGTGCAGGACCAACCCAGACCAAGGAGGAAGAGACCAATTCCAAGGCGGACCGCATCATCTGCTGCTGCAGTTCCTGCAACCACAGTAGATAGCAACAATATTGTTATACCTAGTTGAATTACACGCACGCGCCCTAGTCGATCACTTAATGACCCGATAAGTGGTGAAAAGGCATACATTCCTAATACATGCACACTAATAACAAAACCAATGATTTGTAGTGATACATCAACATGCTTCATATGAATAGGAGTCATCACCATCACTGAAACCATTGCCACATGTCCAATTGCAATAGCGCTAATAGCAAATAGCGCCTTCGGGTTAGAGCGGATGTGGGTAAGGGCAGCCTTGGTTGAGCCTTTATGATGCACCACCTTGGCCTGTTTTTCAGCTACCAAATAAGGATCAGGGCGAAGGAAAAGTTGAATAACTACTGTTGCACACATTAATGTTGCAGCAGAGATCATGTATGGACCAACAAGTGGTGGAAGATTGAAGCGCTCTGCCAAGCGCCCCGCTGGATCCATTAAATTCGGCCCAGCAACTGCGCCAATGGTTGATCCCCACACCACAAATGAAAGTTGCTTTGCGCGGGTTTGACTTGTTGCTAAATCAATTGCTGCAAAGCGGGCTTGATAGCCAGAGGCAGATGCTGAACCAACCAGAAAAGTTCCAAGGAGCATTAAAAAGATGTTTTTATGCGCCCCTCCCAGAATTGCACTCACTGAACCAACAACTCCTGCCACATATCCAAAAGAGAGTGAAAGTCTGCGACCACCACGAGCAGTTAGACGTGCAAGTGGCAGAGCCATTGCCGCGGCCCCTAAAACAGAAAAAGTCTGTGCAAGGCCTGCCATCGTCTCTGAATCAGTAATGGATGAGACCAGTAATGAACCAGCGGCAACAGTTCCTGCAACTCCCACGCCATTTAAGACTTGTGCAGTGGCAAGTGTCTTAACTACTTTTTGTTGCAGCGCTGAATTTGGCATTAAGAAACTAATCTGACCCAAGCAGCGGTATCAGTGGGCAATGTGTGGCCCGTAATTGGCCCACTTGAAACTAACACCTGTGAGTTAGCTGGAAGTTGGATCGGTGCACCGAAGTTGATGTAACAAGCAAAATCTCCAGGGCGCTCAAATGCAACAACATCTTTGCCTGCTTCAATCCACTCCATTGGACCATCGCCTAAGCCCTCTTCGCCTTTGCGAATAGCTAAGGCTTTTCGATACATAGAAAGCGTTGATCCTTCAACACCATCTTGTGTGTCAACTGCATATGTGCCCCACCACGACGATTGTGGCAACCAAGCTTGCTCTGGCTTGAGAGCAGCATTGGTTGAGAAACCAAAAGCGCCAGCTGGATTGGAGGTCCATGGCATGGGAACGCGGCACCCATCACGACCACGATCTGTATACCCACTCATCTTCCACCGTGGATCAGTTAATCGATCGTGCGGAATATCTCGCACTTCTGGAACTGCTAACTCTTCACCTTGATACAGATATGTTCCACCAGGTAGAGCCAGCGTCATCAGCGCAGCACTACGAGCACGCAATGTGCCACGTGCAATATTGAGCTTCTTAGGATCGCCTTGGCGTGACAGGGTTGTATCACCGTGATTTGTAAGTCCTAGATCGAGGCGATCAACTGAGCGCACAACATCGTGATTATTAAAGACCCACGAGGTTGGTGCTCCCACTTCCTCTAGCGCGTCAATAGAGTTATTAATCTTTGTCTTTATCTCTTTTGCATCCCAGAGCGTTGTTAGCATCTCAAAGTTAAATGAGTTCTGTAGTTCATCTGATCGAACATAGCGAGCAATTCGCTCTGCTGGACTCACCCACGCTTCAGCAACTGCCATGCGATCACCTGGATATGAATCAAGAATTGTGCGCCATGCGCGATAAACATCATGGACACCTTCTTGATCCCAGAAAGGTTTATGTTCTGTTCCTAGCATCGAAGCTGCTGGATCTTTTCTAATATCTGGCAAGCCCGCTTCTTTAAACATTCCATGGGCAACATCGATGCGAAAACCTGCAACACCGCGATCGAGCCAAAACTTCAACACATCCTCAAAGTGGGCAACAACTTCTGGGTTCTCCCAGTTCAGGTCAGGTTGTTCAACAGCAAAGAGGTGCAAATACCACTGCCCTGGCTTTCCATCGGCTTCAATGACGCGCTCCCATGCGCATCCTCCAAAGACTGCTTCCCAGTTATTAGGCGGCAAATCTCCATGAGGTCCCTTGCCATCGCGGAAGATATAGCGATCGCGCTCAGGTGATCCAGGCCCTGCTTTTAAAGCTGCTTGGAACCATGAGTGATCACTTGAAGTGTGGTTGGGAACAATGTCAACGATTAATTTAATTCCTAAATCATTTGCCTCTGTAATGAGTTGCTCTGCTTGAGCCAAAGTTCCATACTCAGGTTCGATATCCATGTAGTCAGAGACGTCATAGCCATGATCGTGTTGAGGTGATGGATACCACGGTGAAATCCAAATCGCATCAATACCTAACTGCTTTAAATACGGAAGTCGTGAGCGGATACCTTCAACATCGCCAATACCATCACCATTTGAATCAGCATAGGAGCGTGGATAAATTTGGTAGGTAACGGCATCACGCCACCAGGGGCGCTCTTTACGAGAAGCCAGAGGAGACATTATTTCTCCGTCTCAAGGTATTGAGTGAGAAATGCGCGTTGCTCATCATTGATTGTATGAGATTTCTTGGTTGACATATCCACGGTCACTTGCACAGTTTTCACACGCGCAACAAGCTCGCCTTTCATGGTTAACTCATAGGTCATAGTGAAGGAGGAGTTACCAATTGCGCTCACCCAGAGCTCGACATCCAGGAAAGTATCGCCATCATAGATAGGTGCAATGAAATCAACTTCAGCTCGGGCAACCACCATCTCTAAAATACCTGACCAAGCAAAGCGGGCTTCTTGGGCATATGTTAAATACATAGCGTTATTAACATGACCAAAAGCATCTAGATCATCCCAGCGGACATATTGCTTACTTTGATATCTCATTTAACGGGTCAACTTTCTATATGTGACGCGATGGGGACGTGCCGCATCAGCACCCAGTCTTTGAATCTTGTTTACTTCATAGGATTCGAAGTTTCCTTCAAACCAGAACCATTTGGAATCACCTTCATAGGCCAGGATGTGTGTTGCTACGCGGTCAAGAAACCAGCGATCGTGGGAGATAACCACTGCGCAACCAGGAAACTCAAGGAGCGCGTTTTCAAGTGATCCCAAAGTTTCAACATCTAAATCATTTGTTGGTTCATCTAGTAGCAAAAGATTGCCACCCTGCTTAAGAGTTAGCGCTAAGTTCAAACGGTTGCGCTCTCCACCAGAGAGAACTCCAGTTGGCTTTTGCTGATCGGGGCCTTTAAAACCAAAGCAGGAAACATAGGCCCGTGAAGGCATTTCGACTTGACCGACCTTAATGAAATCAAGACCGTCAGAGACTACTTCCCAAAGGGTTTTCTTTGGATCTAATCCTCCACGGGACTGATCGACGTAGGAAATCTTTACAGTCTCACCAATCTTCACAGTTCCAGAATCTGGAGTCTCAAGACCGAGCAAGGTCTTAAACAGCGTTGTTTTACCGGCGCCATTGGGCCCAATGACTCCCACAATGCCGTTACGTGGCAAAGTAAATGAAAGTCCATCGATAAGAACGCGATCTCCAAAGCCCTTAGTTAGATTCTCCACTTCAACAACGACATTACCTAGACGTGGCCCAGGTGGAATCTGGATTTCTTCAAAGTCGAGTTTGCGCATCTTGTCAGCTTCAGCTGCCATCTCCTCATAACGAGCAAGACGGGCTTTTGATTTAGTTTGGCGGCCCTTAGCATTCTGGCGCACCCACTCAAGCTCTTCCGTTAAACGCTTTGCGCGCTTGGCATCTTTTTGGCCCTCCACCTTTAAACGCGCAGACTTTGTTTCAAGGTAGGTGGTGTAGTTACCTTCATAAGGATAAGCACGGCCTCTATCGAGCTCTAGAATCCATTGGGCAACGTTGTCCAAGAAATATCTATCGTGCGTGATCGCAACTACTGCGCCAGCATATTTATTCAAATGCTGCTCTAGCCACAAAACTGATTCAGCATCGAGGTGGTTTGTTGGCTCATCAAGAAGTAATAGATCGGGGGCTTGCAAGAGAAGTTTGCACAACGCCACACGGCGCTTTTCACCACCGGATAAAACAGAGACATCAGCATCTGCTGGTGGACAACGAAGTGCATCCATAGCTTGTTCTAACTGTGAATCTAACTCCCAGGCATTGCGGTGATCGAGTTGTTCTTGTAGCTCACCCATCTCAGCCAATAGTTTGTCGTAGTCTGCATCTGGGCTAGACATCTGATCACTAATTGCGTTGAAGCGATCAAGCATGGCAACAGTTTCTGCTACGCCTTCTTTAACGTTATCAATCACGTTTTTGGATTCATTGAGCGCTGGCTCTTGAAGCAAGATTCCAACGGTGTAGCCAGGGGTTAAATACGCCTCGCCATTTGAAGGCTGCTGTAGTCCAGCCATGATCTGCAAAACCGTGGACTTACCGGCACCATTTGGTCCGACCACACCGATCTTGGCACCTGGATAAAACATAATCGTGACGTCATCAAGGATGACCTTGTCACCATGCGCCTTACGCGCCTTCTTCATCGTGTAAATGAACTCAGCCATGAGATGAAACCTTACCGTTATGTGTCGGTAGACTTTGCATTCACGACCCCCTACAGGCGCCTGTAGCTCAGTCGGATAGAGCACCCGCCTTCTAAGCGGGTTGTCGCAGGTTCGATTCCTGCCAGGCGCGCATGGCCAACGAACAACCCAACCTGATCTGGATCGATTGCGAGATGACGGGTCTTTCTCTCGAGAAAGATGTCCTCGTAGAAATCGCCGTCCTTGTAACTGACTCAGAGTTAAACCTCATAGGCGAAGGTGTCGATGTGGTGATTAAGGCCAGCGCCGAGCAGTTAGCGACAATGAATGAGTTCGTCACTGCCATGCACACCACCTCAGGATTAATCACCGAAATCCCTCATGGAGTTTCAGTCTCAGAGGCGCAAGATTTGATTATTAAATATCTAGAGAGTGCAAACATTCTGGAAGGAAAATCACCATTGGCCGGTAACTCAGTCTCTGTTGATCGCTCTTTCATCGCCCGCGATATGCCACGTCTGAATGACTATCTGCACTATCGCACCATCGATGTCTCATCGATAAAAGAGTTGGCAAGGCGCTGGTATCCCAAGGCCTACTTCAACGCCCCGGCAAAGACGGGCAACCACCGTGCACTGGGTGATATTCAAGATTCCATTGCAGAGCTGGCGTATTACCGCAGCGCAATATTTGTGCCAGGTGAGCAGCAGTAACAGGTAGACTTAGCCACTCATGGTGGGCGTAGCTCAGCTGGTAGAGCACTCGGTTGTGGTCCGAGATGTCGCGGGTTCGAGCCCCGTCGCTCACCCCACTATTACTTCAATCTAACTAGAGAGCTGGGCAAAAAATGATTTTTGATGTCATCATTGAAATCCCAGCAGGCAGCCGCAATAAATACGAAGTCGATCATGTAACTGGTGAGATTCGTCTTGATCGCATGCTCTTCACTTCCACCCGCTATCCCTATGACTACGGCTTTGTGAAAAACACTCTCTCCCTCGATGGCGATCCACTAGATGCTTTGGTAATGCTCGATGAACCAACATTTCCAGGCTGTGTAGTTTCCTGCAGAGCTATCGGCATGTTTAACATGAGCGATGAGGCTGGCGGAGATGACAAATTACTCTGTGTTGCAGCAGGAGATATTCGCAAAGCATCCTTGCAAGATATTAAAGATGTGCCAGAGTTTGAACTCTCTGAAATCCAGCACTTCTTTGAAGTCTATAAAGCGCTAGAGCCTGGCAAGAACGTTACAGGTGGTAACTGGGTTGATGCCATACAAGCCCAAGCAGAGATTGAACGCTCTCGCCAGCGCTTACTAAAAATAGGTCACTAGAATTTATTTGCTTGAAACCAAGCTAGAAACTTCTTAGCTATCAAGGCATGGCCCTTGCCATTGGGGTTCATTTGATCAGCGATAAAAAGTTCTGGTTGATCTTGCAACCACTTGCGAACGCTTGTAATAACTCTGGCGTTGTACTTCGCCGCA
>JAGWYO010000067.1 GCA_018969355.1 Actinomycetales bacterium | reverse complement strand
AACATGCAGTCGCAGCGCTCGCTCCCGTAGTTGATTTGATAGTCGTTACTTCACCTGCAGGTTATGAGAAAAAGATTCAAGAACTTGTTGGTTCTGACGTCACTGTCGTCACGGGTGGCACAACGCGATCTGAATCTGTTCGTGCAGGTCTTGCGGCAATCAGTGGCGCAGATTTTGTATTGGTACACGATGCAGCGCGCGCACTTGCCTCAACTGATTTAGCAAGAAAAGTTGTGCAGGCGCTACAAAATGGCGAAGTTGCCGTTGTTCCAGTTCTGCCGGTTGTCGATACATTGCACAGCGTGGCCGCAGATGGATATGTCACAGCAGCTGTTGATCGTGCACCACTTCGACGAGTGCAGACCCCCCAAGGTTTTTCCTACTCACTGATAAAAGAAATTCATAGCAGCGCACTCGATGCAACCGATGATTCAACGCTGGCGCTCTCGGCTAGCCAGAAAGTCAAGACAATCACTGGCGAAGAACGCGCTCTGAAAATTACAACTCCATCTGATTTAGCAACTGCGCTGACATTCTTAGGTAACGCCAACAGCTTCCGCACCGGAGTTGGCGTTGATGCACATGCATTTGCTGAAGGTCGGCAGCTGTGGCTGGCTGGATTGTTATGGCCTAACGAAGTCGGCGTTGAGGGCCATTCTGATGGCGATGTTGCAGCACATGCAATCTGCGATGCGCTCTTTGCGGCGACCGGGCTTGGTGATCTCGGTAGCAACTTTGGTACTTCGCGCCCTGAATACAAAGGTGCATCAGGAATAACTTTGCTCAAAGAAACTTTGGCTCTTGTTACGCAAGCCGGATATTCGATTGCAAATGTATCGGTGCAAATCATTGGCAATCGCCCCAAAATTGGATCTCGTCGCGCCGAAGCAATTGATGCAATCTCGAAGGCGCTAGGTGGTGCAGAAGTTGCCATCCTTGCAACGACAACAGATGGAATGGGCCTTACTGGTGAAGGCAAGGGGATTGCGGCAATCGCATCAGCGCTCGTTACGCGGAAATAGTGCAGTAAGACCTTAAACTTTCAGTAACGAATTCAAAGGACACTCATGGCCAGCAGATCCAAGCGGAAGCGAATGCGGGAACTCGAAAAAAGAGAGTCACCAGCATTTGCCATCATTATTGCGCTAGGAGCAGCGCTTATGGCCTTTTTACAAAATCGCTATGGGCAATTTACCGATACTCGCGAATTTTATTCAATGCATTTCTCGGATGGACAGCACGCATGGCCATTCTCCTACCACACTCTTCAAGGATCAAACAGCGAAATGCATCCTGTTGAATATCCAGCATTGACTGGTCTCATTATGTGGCTTCTGAGTTTCTTTATCGAACCAAACCCTATTGCAAAGCTGGAGTATTTTCGGATCACAGTGTTTTTCCACACACTGTTATTTGCAGCCACCGCGTACTACATCAATAAATTAGGAAACAGAAAACTAGCCGTCATTTTTTCGCTATCTCCAGCAGTGCTCTATTCTCTCAACCGCAATTGGGATATCTGGGCTATTGCCACAATGCTGATGGCAATTTATCTCTTTAACAAAGGAAAAACTCGACAAAGTGCTATTTGGCTTGCAATCTCAATTGCCATTAAGTTTTTTCCACTTGTCATTTTGCTACCTATAACTATTTTCTATTTTAGAAAAAAAGAAATCAAGCACGCAGTTGTATACATTGCAATGACTCTGGGTGCGTGGGTGATCATCAACCTGCCATTCATGCTCATCAACTTTAGAGGTTGGTCATATTTTTATGAGTTTAGCTATAAACGTGGAATTGGCTCAGCTTCAATCTTTGAAGTGACAAGTATTCTGGGATTTGGAATTCCAACAACTAAAGTCGCATTTTATTCACTTAATTTATTAGCACTTGGATTAGTAATTCTATATCTCGTTAAGTCAAAGAAGATTGTCTCTATTGCCGATGGCTCTTTCTTCACCATGTTTGCATTTATACTTTTTAATAAACAGTATTCAATGCAATACGTCATCTGGTTGGCCTCTCTTGCCGTACTTGCCATTTTTTATCTCTCGAAAGAGAGTCAGAAAAAGATTCTCATTTTTTATGGTATTTGGCAGGCTTCCGAATTGCTCTTTCAATATTCATTTTTCCAAAGAATTTTGACTGGGACATTCAAAGGTACGGCCACTCCTGCATCTCCAGAAATATCTGATGGTTTCTACGCCACTGCCGGGTTAGTCAGATATGGCCTTGCTATTGCGTTTACTTTAACTTTGGGTTTCTTGCTTACCAAGCAACGCAAGGATCAGTCTCTGGCAGAACTGGCTAGTTCAAGGAAGGTTTCATAACAAGATAGAATTGGCTAATGAGTTCGCTCCATTTATATGACACTTTGTCGCGAACCACATCAGAATTTAAACCGCTGAAAGCCGGCGAAGTTGGAATCTATCTATGTGGTGCAACGGTGCAGGCACCGCCACATATCGGTCATGT
>JAGWYO010000027.1 GCA_018969355.1 Actinomycetales bacterium | reverse complement strand
AGCAGCCTTGTCCTGAACAGCCTTAGCTGAATCTGAATCTAGGTTTACAAGGATAAGTACCTTTGCACCAGCTGTAAGCATCTGATCTGCAATAGTTGCAAACTGTGCCTTGTCACCGTTTGCGTTCTGAATGTCAACTTTTACTCCTGCTGCATCAAATGCTGCTTGTAGGAATCCGCGGTCAGCAGTTTCCCAGCGGTTTGATGATGCTGCGTCAGGAAGGATTACACCAACAAAACCATCTGCGGCTTTATCAGCTTTTGAGCAACCTGTAAGTGCGATAGCTACTGCAGCAAGAACTGCCGTAATCGCGAGGCGGCGCTTTTTCATATATGAAACACCTTTCGAAAGGAATCGCACCCCTGGGCGAATCTTTTTCTACCCGGATGAGAAAGGAGCGATAGTGGTGCAAACGCTAGCGGAGATGCCTCGAAAGGTCACTGTATTTTTTGGGGAAAATCACCCCATAACCTAACGATTTGATAACGCTCAACTGAGTGCACGATAGCCTTAGGCGGTGTCCACACAGGTAGAGCAGTTAGAGGCGGCCATCCATGCTGCCCTCGAGCAAGCCATCATTGCTGGCTCACTATCTGGACAAATCCCAGCCACCATCACATTAGAACGGCCAAAAGAGCGCGAGCATGGTGACTATGCAACCTCCATTGCCCTTCAACTAGCCAAACCTGCCGGTAAAAATCCCCGCGAAGTTGCCCACATCATCTGTGAATTACTTGCAGGTACTGACGCAATCTCAAAAGTAGATATCGCTGGCCCAGGATTTATCAACATCACTCTCAACCGTGCTACTCAAGCCGAGTTAGTTACAACGATTCTCAAAGCTGCAGACAATTATGGAAAAGGAAGTTCGCTGGCAGGTGTGCGAATCAATCTTGAATTCATTAGTGCTAACCCAACTGGTCCACTTCACTTAGGTCACACACGCTGGGCTGCAGTAGGAGATTCTCTGGGCCGAGTACTAAGTGCTGCTGGGGCAGATGTCAAGCGCGAGTTTTATATTAATGATCGCGGAAACCAGATGGATTTATTTGGAGCATCAGTTGAAGCAGCGGCATTAGGTAATCCCATTCCAGAAGATGGTTATCAAGGTGCATATATTGCAGATTTAGCTAAAGAGGTTGTTGCACGTAATGCCTCTATTACATCTTTACCAGAAGGGGAGCGCCATGCTGCCTTTCGTGAAGCTGCATATGCTCTGCAGTTAAAAGATCAACAAAGAGTATTAGACACATTTGGTACACATTTTGATGTCTGGTTCTCAGAGCGCTCACTCCATGATCAAGGCGCAGTTGAGCATGGCTTAGAGAAGTTGCGCAAGCAGGGCCATGTCTTTGAAGAAGAAGGCGCAATCTGGCTGCGCACAACTGACTTTGGCGATGATAAAGATCGTGTGTTAACCAAATCTGATGGTTCACTTACTTATTTCTCATCCGATACCGCTTATTACATCAATAAGCGCGAGCGGGGCTTTGATATCTGCATCTACATGCTGGGAGCAGATCACCATGGTTATGTGGGCCGCTTAAAAGCAATTGCTGCATGTGCTGGTGATGACCCTGACTACAACATCCATGTGCTTATCGGACAGTTAGTAAAGATCATGGAAGGTGGGGAAGAGGTAAAACTCTCTAAGCGCGCCGGCACCATCATCACTCTAGAAGAGTTAGTAGAAAAAGTTGGCGTTAATGCCGCCCGTTACACACTCATCCGCTATCCAGTAGACACACCTATGGTGATGGATATCGATATCTTAAAGCGCAACACCAATGAAAATCCGGTCTACTACGTTCAATATGCACACGCTCGTATTGCTGCTGTGTTGAAAAATGCCGATGAGTTGAAGATCCCTGTAGACCCTGCCGCTTTTGATTCATCGCAGTTGGTCCATGATCGTGAAAATGAATTACTAGGAGCGCTAGCTGAATTTCCCCGCGTGGTGCAAAGTGCGGCGCAACTACGCCAACCTCACCGTGTTGCTCGCTATCTTGAAGAGTTAGCTGGGACCTATCACGGTTTCTATGCCGACTGTCGTGTTCTACCAATGGGTGAAGAAAACCCATCGCCACTACATACTGCCCGTCTATTACTCTGTGCTTCTACGAAACAAGTTATTAAAAATGGTTTGGATTTATTGGGCGTCAGTGCACCGGAGAGGATGTAGGCATGTGGTCCTCTCATGTTAAGACTGGCGCAGAGTTAACAATCTCTTCTATTGAAGCTACTGCCTTAGCCAAAGAATTTGGCACACCTGCCTTCATCATGGATGAGGCAGATTTTAGAGAGCGCGCAAGCGCATGGAATACCGCTCTTAATAACGCTTTTGAAAGTAACGCTGGCACTGTTTATTACGCAGCTAAAGCATTTATATGTGTTGAAGTTGCCAGGTGGATTAAAGATCTTGGCATCGGTATTGATGTCTGTACAGGTGGAGAGTTAGCAGTTGCCCTTAAGGGTGGAATTGATCCTGCCAAGATTGAAGTACATGGAAACAATAAATCGGTCTCTGAAATTGAAAAGGCCGTATCAGTCGGTGTTGGAACAATCGTTATTGATTCGCTCTCTGAAATAGAGCGCGTTGCCGCTGCTGCCACCAAGCATGGCGTTGTTCAAAAAGTCTTGCTTCGCCTGACTCCTGGCATTGAAGCCCACACCCATGAATCAATAGCCACAGCCCATGAAGATGTGAAGTTTGGTTTTTCTATTGCAAGTGGTGCTGCATGGAGTGCAATTGCCCAGGTGCGCACGTACTCATCCCTAGAGCTGCGCGGTTTTCATGCCCATATCGGCTCACAGATTTTAGAAACAGAGTCATTTGAAATCAGTGCCCAGCGATTAATTGCACTTCTGGCTAAGTACCGTGACGCATATTTAGCAGAGCTTCCTGAACTTGATTTAGGCGGGGGATATGGAATTGCTTATTTACCTGGAGAGAACTCTTTAGATCCTGCTTCAACGATGAAAGATTTAGCCAGAGTTGTTAATGCTCAGTGCGCAGCGCACAAGCTTGCTATTCCACGCATTTCAATTGAGCCAGGACGAGCAATTGTTGGTCCAACGATGTTTACACTCTATGAAGTTGGAACAGTTAAAGATGTCACTTTAGAAAACGGTGCAATTCGCCGCTATGTTTCTGTTGATGGTGGCATGAGCGATAATTTGCGCCCAGCTTTATATGATGCGCAATACTTCGCTACTTTAGCTAATCGCAGAAGTACTGCTCCTAAAGTTTCTTCACGCATTGTTGGAAAGCATTGTGAAACTGGCGATATTCTCATTCGTGAAATTGATTTAGAAAATGACATTGTTCCTGGAGATTTGTTAGCCACCCCGGCCACAGGTGCATATGGGCGCAGCATGGCAAGTAATTACAACCATGTGCCACGACCACCAGTCATTGCAATAAAAGATGGAAAAGCCCGCGTGATTGTGCGCCGTGAGGTTGAAGCTGATCTGTTAGGGCTAGATATTTAACGCCGTTAGAGGCATCTGTGAAAGAATAGCCCGCATGAGCCCAGAGCTAAAGACAATATCTATTGGCATGCTTGGCTGTGGTGTGGTCGGCAGCCAAGTTGCTCGCCTGCTCCAATCTGATGAACAAGAGCTCTCTGAGCGCTCAGGTGCGCTGCTGGTCCTTAAAAAGATCGGCGTGCGAAGCAACGCTGCCCGCGAAGGCATCAATCCTTCAATGATTACAACAGATATGAATTCAATTGTTAATGATCCAGAGATCAATATTGTTATTGAAGTAATGGGTGGTATTGAGCCAGCTCGGACATTGATTCTAGAGGCAATTAAAAATAAGAAATCTGTGATCACTGCCAATAAGGCTTTGCTGGCAACGCATGGCCATGAGCTCTTCAACGCAGCCGATGCTGCCAAAGTAGATCTTTATTATGAAGCGGCAGTGGCAGGTGCGATTCCAATTATCCGCTCAATGCGTGAATCACTTGCCGGAGATCAAATCACTCGTGTGATGGGTATTGTTAACGGCACCACAAACTATATTCTTACAAAGATGCATGAAGAAGGCCGCGCCTTTAAGGATGTATTAAAAGAGGCGCAATCACTTGGTTATGCCGAAGCAGATCCCACTGCAGATATTGAAGGACATGATGCTGCAGCTAAAGCGGCCCTTCTTGCTAGCCTTGCATTTCACAGCACAGTGACAATCGATGAGGTGTATTGCGAAGGTATTTCTGGAATATCAATCGATGATGTGAATGCAGCCAAAGATATGGGCTCTGTCATCAAACTTCTAGCTATCGCTGAATTAACTCTTAAAGATGAGATTTCAGTTCGCGTGCACCCAGTGATGCTTCCAAATTCTCACCCATTGGCATCCGTTCGAAATGCTTTCAACGCTATCTATGTTGAGTCAGAGGCAGCAGGACAACTCATGTTCTATGGCCGCGGAGCAGGTGGTGCGCCAACTGCCTCTGCAATTTTGGGTGACTTAGTTGCTGTTACTCGCCACCGTGCTTACTCAACTGTTGGCTATGGCGAATCTGACTATGCCGACCTAGATATCGCACCTGTCGGAGATGTGAAATCACAGTTCTTTGTTCGCTTGCATGTGGCTGATAAATCAGGTGTTTTGGCCTCGATTGCTCAAGTCTTTGCCAGTGAAAATATCTCTATTCAAACAGTGCGCCAAGCAGGTCTTGGCAGTGATGCTGAACTCATTGTCGTCACACATGCCGCAACTGAAGGCTCACTCTCAGCCTGTATAAAGAAGTTAACTGACATGGATATTGTCAGCAACGTCGAATCTGTTATCCGTGTTGAAGGAGTAGTTGCCTAAATGGGAATCTTTGGAAACAAGAAAAGCCGAGCCCATCTATGGCGCGGAGTTATTGAGGAATATCGCCACCGCTTACCTGTTAATGCGAATACTCCTATTGTTTCTTTGCGTGAAGGTGGCACACCACTAATCTATGCATGCAATCTTTCAGAATTACTGGGCAACAACGTGTGGATCAAATACGAAGGTTTAAACCCAACAGGTTCCTTTAAAGATCGCGGAATGACAATGGCGATTTCAAAAGCAGCAGAAGATGGCGCAAAAGCAGTTATTTGTGCATCAACTGGTAACACATCAGCTTCAGCTGCGGCTTATGCCGTTAAAGCTGGCATGGTTCCAGCAGTATTAATTCCTAAGGGAAAGATTGCAATGGGCAAGTTAGCTCAAGCAGTGATCCACGACTCAACTATTTTGCAGGTCAACGGCAACTTTGATGATTGCTTAACTCTTGCCCGTGAGCTCTCTGAGAACTATCCAGTTGCACTTGTTAACTCAGTTAATCCCTATCGCATTGAAGGACAAAAGACTGCCGCCTTTGAAGTTGTGGACATGTTGGGTAATGCCCCAGATATTCACGCACTTCCTGTTGGTAATGCTGGAAACATCACTGCTTATTGGAAGGGTTATAAGGAGTATCACAAGGATGGCATGTCATCTCAGTTGCCACAGATGTATGGATTCCAAGCTGCCGGTGCTGCACCGATAGTTAAAGGCAAGATTGTTAAAAACCCAGACACCATTGCAACAGCTATTCGTATTGGCAATCCTGCTTCGTGGGCCCAAGCCGTTGAAGCTCGAGATGTTTCAGGCGGTGTGATTGATTGCGTCACAGATAAAGAGATTTTGTCTGCCTACCGTTTAATTGCAGCAAAAGAGGGAATCTTCGTTGAGCCTTCATCTGCTGCAGGTTTAGCTGGGCTTATTAAGTATAAAAAGGCGGGAAAGCTGCCTAAAGATAAGACAATTGTTATTACCGTTACTGGTCATGGTCTCAAAGACATTCCTTATGCACTTGAATCTGCGAAAAAGCCAGTTGTTGTTCCAGTCAATGTTAAGGCTGCTGCAAAAGCCTTGGGTCTTTCCTAAGAGTTGATGATGAAGCCAACATTTAAAGCACAACCCATGCAGGTGCAAGTTCCTGCAACGAGTGCAAATTTGGGGCCTGGCTTTGATTGCCTTGGTTTAGCTCTAACAATGTTTGATCGCTACATCGCCCAAGTTCAAGATGAACCGGGCGTTGATGTTGATGTCACTGGTGAAGGCGCTGATGATGTTCCAAGAAATGATAAGAACTTAGTTATTAAGGCGATGTATAAAGGATTTGAGTTCCTTGGTGGCAAACCCCGTGGTATTGCACTTCGCCAACTCAATGTCATTCCCCATAGCCGTGGCCTTGGATCATCTGCCAGTGCAATTGTTGGTGGTTTATCCCTTGCACGCGCATTAGTTCTAGGCGGCAATGAGCGCCTGTCAGATGAGGCGATGTTAGTTCTGGCCAATGAAATGGAAGGACACCCTGATAACGTCGCAACAGCAATTTATGGTTGTGCAAATATTGCTTGGCAGGATATGCAGCGCGGTGCAATGGTTGCTCAATCGGTTCACATTGAAGTTGATGCCAGAATTGGTGCTCTTGCCTTTATCCCAGCAACTTCAGTTGCAACATCAAAGGCTCGAAAGATGCTTCCAGAGTCAATCCCACATAGTGATGCCGTGAGAAACACATCAAATGCTGCGCTCTTAGTGCATGCACTGGCTTATCGCCCAGATCTTCTTCACACTGCCACACAAGATTTTGTGCATCAGGTATATCGCAAAGAGGCAATGCCACAATCTTTTGCGCTGCTGACAAAGCTTCGCAATGCCGGTGTTGCTGCATTTATTTCAGGTGCCGGGCCAACTGTTTTGGTTCTTCATACTGGTGGGCCAACTGAGGCTGAGGAACTGCGCAGAGCTGCTGGAGATACATTCATTGCAACCGAACTTGGTATCTCTCGCTCAGGTGCCAGCGTAATCTCCGCGTAATTCTGGAGATTTTGCGGATTAGCGCCCGCAGGTGCTAACCTTGGGGCATCTGAACGGCCCTTCTCTAGTGGCCAGCAACACATCAGATAAATCTAAAAACATCCACGGCTTAACGGGATATAACTAAAACCTGTTGACCTATATAGAAAAGAAACACATGACAACAGAAATTGAACCTGTACGTTCGAATAGTCCTGAGCTTTCTGCAATGACCCTGCCTAAGTTAAAGACAGTAGCAACACAACTAGGTGTAGATGGCGCAGCAAAGATGAAGAAGGACGCACTTGTAGAGGCGATCGCTGATTTACAGGCTAAGAACCGCGAAGCCGCTAAAGCTGAACGCGAAGCTCGCCGCCAAGCCCGCAACAACCGCAAGAAGGAAGCCAAGAGCTCTAATAACTCTGTAAGAAACGAAGATTCAGATGATGATGGCGAAGATGAATCATCACATTCACACAATGACCGAAGCAGTGATCGTGGTGGCCGCTTTGATCGCAATGATCGCCACGGCCGCGGTCGTGATCGCAACCGTGATCGCAACCGTGATCGTGGACCACGTGAAGAGCGTGAACCAGTCATTGGTGAAGACGATGTATTAGTACCCGTAGGTGGCTTGCTCGATATTCTCGAGAGCTATGCATTTATCCGCACAGGTGGATACCTTCCAGGGCCAAACGATGTCTATGTTTCATTGCAGCAAGTGCGCAAAAACGGACTTCGTAAAGGCGATGTTGTAACTGGCCAAGTCCGTCAACCCCGTGAAGGTGAAACTAAACAGAAATTCAACGCTTTAATCACCCTCGAGACAGTCAATGGAGTTACTCCAGATGAGGCGCGTAATCGTGTTGAGTTTGGAAAGCTCACCCCGCTTTATCCTCAAGAGCGTCTGCGCCTTGAGACAGAGCCTAATGTATTAACCACACGCGTTATCGATCTCATTGCACCCATTGGCAAAGGCCAGCGCGGACTTATTGTCTCGCCTCCAAAGGCGGGTAAGACGATGGTTTTGCAATCTATTGCTAATGCAATCACAACTAATAATCCAGAGTGTCACTTGATGGTAGTTCTAGTTGATGAGCGACCAGAAGAAGTTACAGATATGCAGCGCTCAGTTAAAGGTGAAGTTATAGCCTCAACTTTCGACCGCCCAGCAGATGACCACACAACAATTGCAGAACTTGCAATTGAGCGCGCAAAGCGTTTGGTGGAATTAGGTCACGATGTAGTTGTGCTTCTTGATTCAATCACACGATTGGGCCGTGCATATAACATCGCAGCACCTGCATCAGGTCGCATTCTTTCTGGTGGCGTTGATTCAGCTGCTCTCTATCCACCTAAGAAATTCTTTGGTGCTGCCCGTAATATTGAAGATGGCGGATCGCTTACGATTCTTGCAACAGCACTTGTTGACACAGGTTCTCGTATGGATGAAGTTATCTTCGAAGAGTTCAAGGGAACTGGAAACATGGAGTTGATCCTTGATCGCAAGATGGCAGATAAGCGCATCTTCCCTGCGGTTAACGTTGTTGCATCCGGTACACGTAAGGAAGAAATCCTTATGGGAACAGAGGAACTTAATATTGTTTGGAAACTCCGTCGTGTTCTTCACGCACTTGAGCCACAAGCAGCACTCGAACTTCTGCTTGAGAAGATGAAGGGCACTAAGTCCAACGTTGAATTCTTGATGCAGATCCAGAAGACAACGTCAGGCCCTGACGACTCAAAGTAAGCGTAAATTTCGTAAATCGCTGGCAATCGCCTACGATTTAGACCTGTTAACGGCCAGTTTGGTTCACCCCTAAGGGACCCAAACATTAGCGAAGGAACAACCATGAAGCCAGAGATTCACCCAGAGTACAAACAGACCCAAGTAACGTGTGGTTGCGGTGAGAAGTTTCTTACCCGCTCAACTGTTGCAAGTGGTTCAATCTATGTTGAAGTCTGCTCTGTATGCCACCCGTTCTATACAGGTAAGCAGCGCATCCTTGATACTGGTGGTCGCGTAGCTAAGTTCGAAGAGCGCTTCGGTAAAAAGGGCGCTAAGTAGCTTTCTTAAAAAACCGCATCGCACCCCTTGTCGGGTTGCGGTCGCGGTTTTTTTATTTCCCAAAAGATGATTTCTCACTAGAACAGATAAGGAGAAGCCAATGACTAGTGATCGCTTTGCATCCGCCCATGAAATGGTGCGCGAATACGCAGAACTTGAAGCAAAGATGGCTGATCCTTCTATTCATGAAGATCAAAACAATGCTCGCAAACTTGGACGCCGTTATGCCCAGCTTGGTCCAGTAGTTGCTGGCTTTAAGGCGTGGAAATCTGCCGAAGATGATTTAGCCGCAGGCAGAGAGTTAGCTGCAGTTGATGCTGATTTTGCCTCAGAGATTCCAGCGCTAGAGGCAACGTGCGCGGCGGCTGCTGAAAAGCTTGAAGAGCTCTTACTGCCACGTGATCCCAATGATGATCGTGATGTGATTTTGGAAGTCAAAGCTGGTGCTGGCGGAGATGAATCAGCGATCTTTGCTGGTGATTTGCTGCGCATGTATATGCGTTATGCAGAAGCACACAATTGGAAAGTAGAAGTTATTGATGCCACTGAAAGTGAAATGGGTGGCTATAAAGATATCTCCGTTGCGGTTAAATCTAAGGGGAGTGCAGCACCAGGAGAGTCTCCTTATGCTCGTTTGAAGTTTGAAGGCGGAGTTCACCGTGTGCAGCGCGTGCCAGAGACTGAAAGTGCTGGGCGTATTCATACATCTGCTGCAGGAGTATTGATATTGCCTGAAGCTGAAGAAGTAGATGTTGAGCTCAATATGAATGATGTGCGCGTAGATGTTTATCGCTCATCAGGTCCTGGCGGACAGTCTGTTAATACAACTGATTCTGCGGTGCGTTTGACTCACGTTCCAACGGGAATTGTGGTCTCTTGTCAGAACGAAAAGAGCCAGCTACAAAATAAAGAATCAGCACTTCGTATTTTGCGTGCCCGCCTTTTAGCCGATGCCCAAGAAAAGGCTGAAGCTGCAGCATCTGCTGAGCGAAAGAGCCAAGTGCGCACCGTGGATCGTTCAGAGCGTATTCGCACATATAACTATCCAGAAAACCGCATTAGTGATCATAGGGTCAACTACAAAGCCAACAACTTAGATGCGGTAATGAATGGCGATTTGGACGACATGATTCAAGCGCTACTGGATGCAGATAAAGCTGCACGTTTGGCGAGCACGGACTAAGTACATGGAGATTAAGAGCCTGCTTCGTGTAGCTAAAGCGCAGTTAGCAGAATCAGGAATTATCGAAGTAGATGCTGAACACTTGCTTGCCCACGTTCTTGGTTTATCGCGCATGGATCTGCATAACTCAGTGTTGATGGAATCTACTCTTGCCACCATTAGTGATCTCGATGTGATTGAAGAGCAGTTTTTTACTCTTCTTGATCGAAGAATCAATCACGAACCATTGCAATACCTCACTGGTGTTGCGCCTTTTCGGTACTTAGAAATCAAAGTGGGACCTGGAGTTTTGGTTCCGCGTCCTGAATCTGAACTACTCGTTGAAGCGGTCTTGCAACACATTGCTAACTTACCAGCCCCTGTCAGTGTGATTGATTTAGGCGCAGGCTCTGGGGCGCTTTCTCTGGCAATTGCAACTGAGGCACCCACTACGCGAGTAATTGCAGTGGAGAAATCACCAGAGGCGTTGGTGTGGCTCAAGAAAAATGTTTCAGTGATAGCTGAAAATGTCCGTGTTGTTGAAGGCGATGTTGCAGATGTATTGCCAGGTGTTAAGTGCGATGTTGTGATTGCTAATCCGCCGTATATTCCAGATTCACAGACCTTGCCACGAGATGTTGCTGGCTTTGAGCCTCATATCGCTCTTTTTGGCGGGCCAACTGGAATGGAACTTCCACGTATCTTTATTCAAGCTGCCGCCAGATTGTTAAAACCTGCAGGGGTATTGGTTATAGAACACACAGAAGCTCAAGCAATTGCAATTGCAGAGGAGTTGGCCATAGATTTCGAAGATATTGCACTCCATGATGACCTTGTGGGTCGTCCTCGTTGGACTAGTGCGGTGAGGAGGTAATCATGGGCAAAGAAGTTGATCTTAAAAAAGGTGAACTCAGTCGTCACGTTAACAAAGCATTGAAGGCAATCTCTGATGGATACATCATCGCAATTCCTTTAGAACACAGCTATGCATTTGCCTGTGATGCATTTAAGCACGATGCTGTGCGTGCGATGAATGTTTTGCATGGCTCACCCTTATTTACCTCAGCACAAGTTTTAGTGGGTAGTTCAAAGACGGCTCAAGGAGTAGTCCGTGAAATTACTCCAGAGATTACCGGGCTTATGAAGAAGTTTTGGCCAGGCCTTCTCTCACTTAATCTAAAACCACAATTAGGTTTGAGCTGGGATTTGGGTGATGCCAACCAACTTGACCGAATTAGTATCAGAGTTCCGAAAAGTAAATTTGCCAAAGCTTTACTTGCAGAAAGTGGACCTTTAGCTGTTACAAGTGGTTCACGCATCGGAATGCCAGCACCCAAAGAGCTCAGCGATATTTTTGTTTTGCAATCTGATCTTGCCTTCCAGTTCAACAGCGGAAAACTGCGCCAAGGAGCGCCAACCACAGTTGTGGAAGCCGATGCCGAAGGTGTTCGAGTTGTGAGGGTGGGGGCTATTTCACTGGAAGAAATTCAAGTAATCTCACCGAGCGCGCGCCTTATGTAGGCTCCCACGATAAGGTTGGGCTATGTCTACTTACTATGGCCCAGATTTCGATGCACTTAGCAAACAAGACCCAGAGATTGCCGCGGTTTTGCTTTCTGAAATGTCACGTCAGCAAAAGAACTTACAGTTAATTGCATCAGAAAATTTCACATCACGGGCAGTGTTAGCAGCTATTGGCTCAACTCTTTCTAATAAATACGCTGAAGGCTATCCGGGCAAGCGCTATTACGGAGGCTGCGAAGAAGTTGATAAAGCTGAAAACTTAGCAATTGAGCGCGCTAAATCACTTTTTGGCGCAGACCATGCGAATGTTCAACCGCACTCAGGAGCAAGTGCCAACATCGCCGTTTATCAAGCATTTACTAAGCCAGGAGACACTGTCATGGCGATGTCTTTGGCACATGGCGGCCACCTCACCCATGGATCTCCAGTTAACTTTTCAGGCAAGTGGTTCACCATTGAGTCATATGGCGTGCGCAGCGACAATGAATTAATTGATTATGATCAACTACGAGATAAGGCAATAGCTACAAAGCCAAAGATGATCTGTTCTGGTGCCACTGCATACCCATCACTTGTTGATTTTGAGAAGATTCGCGCTATCTGTGATGAAGTAGGGGCGATTATGTGGGTAGATGCCGCGCACTTCATCGGACTGGTTGCAGGCAAAGCAATTCCTTCACCTGTTCCTTATGCTGATGTTGTTTCATTTACGACACATAAAGTTTTACGCGGCCCACGAGGTGGAATGATTTTGACTAAGGCTGAGCACGCAGCTGCAATTGATAAATCTGTTTTCCCAGGAATGCAGGGTGGACCAATTATGTCTACGGTGGCAGGTAAAGCAGTTGCTTTGGCAGAGTGTGCAACGCCTGAGTATCAAAAGTATGCCAAGGATGTAATTGTTAACGCCCAGGCTTTAGCCAAAGCCCTTGAAGCAGAAGGCATGCGCGCCGTATCTGGTGGCACACAAACTCACTTAGCTCTCATGGACATACGCAGCACCGGTGTTACTGGCAAAGTAGCTGATGAGCGTTGCGGGGCGGCTGGAATTGTTATGAATAAGAACTCAATTCCTAATGATCCTGAGAAACCAGGTATCACAAGCGGTATTCGGGTTGGAACACCTGCAACAACAACTCAGGGTATGGGTGTTGCAGAGATGTCTCAAATTGCAACTTTAATTTCTCGGGCGATTAAAACAGATGATGCATCAGCACATGCTGCGATTAAGAGCGAAGTGCATGCTCTGACATCACGCTTTCCTATCTACCAAGGGTAATTAGAGCCGATGCGTGAGTACTTAGTAACGCTGCTGATTTCAGCGGCGCTGTGTTATGTGATTACTCCGCTAGTTCGCACCCAAGCACTGCGCTTTGGCGCGGTTGCTGGAATTCGTGGACGAGATATTCACACAACACCAACTGCGCGTTGGGGCGGCGTTGCAATGTGGCTCGCTATGTCAATTACATTCATGATTGTCAATCACTTACCCCTAGTTGGTAAATCCTTTGGCCATGAAGCCCAAGGCATCTTTTTAGCCTCCACCGCCATTGTTTTATTAGGTATGGCTGATGATCGCTTTCAATTAGATGCTCTGACAAAGTTAACTGGGCAGGTCTTTGCTGCAGGGATTTTGCTGATGTATGGAATTCAGATTCTATGGCTACCCATCAATGGCGTTATTACCTTGCCGCCAAGCATTGGCCAGTTGGTCACAGTCCTTATTGTTCTCGTCATCATTAACGCCGTGAACTTTATTGATGGCATGGATGGGCTTGCTGCAGGCATTGTTGCAATCTCTGGAATCGCCTTCTTTGCCTTTGCCTATCTTTTAGCTGTTGATTTTGGCTTTAGTCGCGCTGGTGCTCCATCTCTTACAACGGCTGTATTAGTAGGGCTATGTATTGGTTTCTTGCCACATAATGCCCATCCAGCACGCATCTTTATGGGCGATAGCGGATCAATGCTTCTTGGCTTATTACTCGCATCAGCTGCAATCACTTTAACTGGCCAAGTTGATCCCAATGCAATCTCTGCTGAATCACGAGGACCAACATTGCTTCCACTCCTACTTCCCTTTGCAGTTCTTGCAATTCCACTGGTTGATCTATTACTTGCCGTTGCCCGTAGAGTAAAAGCCGGTAAATCCCCCTTTGCACCTGATAATGAGCACTTGCATCACCAATTACTCAATGCAGGAAACTCACAGTTAAAAACTGCATTCATTTTGTATATGTGGACAGCCACTATTGCATTCCCTGTAACCGTGCTGGCTTTTGAACCATGGTGGATTGCTCTTATCACTGCCATAGTTTTGGTTGCATTGACACTTGTGGTTTCCAAGAAGAGTAAAAAGGTTTTGGTGTGAGCAGCAACGAGTCAAAGCTGTTGCGCGCTGCCTTCATTCCCACATTCTTAACGAGTGGGTTTGCAATTTTGATTTCAACTTTTGTTAAAGGATTTCCAGGTTTTCTTGGCGCCGTCCTAGCCCAGTTCGTAGTCATCATCTTTTTTATAATCCACATTGCAGTTTCAACACTGACGAGAAACCTAGACCCGATTTCAACTATGGCGATGGCCCTGTTTTCCTATTTTGCAAAGCTATTGGCATTAGGGCTTTTGCTCTGGGCAATTGCCACATACACGCAGCGCTCAACAATCGATCGCACCACCTTTGGAATCACCGCAGTTGCGCTCACGGTAGCCTGGCTATGGGGTGAGATTGCCAGTTTCATGAAATTGCGCATACATTTACCTCTCCCAGAATCTAAGGAGTAGTTCATGGCCAACCGTGAAGAAAATGCAATGTGGTCGATTTTTGGCTACCTCCTCTCGGGTCTGCTCTTTTGGGGTGGGGTCGGCTACGGCCTTGACAAGTGGTTAGGCACCACATATTTGACTCTCATCGGCCTCTTGGTTGGAATTAGCGGGGCGGTTTATTTGGTCTGGCTGCGCTTTGGTCGACAGTGAGCCGTTCCACCTCCTCCATGCCAGTTTTCGATTTCTCAACTGAGCCCGCCTTCGCATAGGGTTGCCCTCGTCCTAGCCCTTCCCCGTAATACCCCGTAATACACGATTCCAAGAGGAGTAAGCGTGCGCGATTTATTGCGTTCAGGCGCAGAGGGTGGCGGATTTGTCCCACCTAGCAGCGGTGACTTCGAACTCCCTCCAATTTTCGGCGACAATGTTTACACAACTAAACCCATTGCTCTGGTTTTTCTCTCAGTAATTGTTATTTCAGCCTTTTTCATCATCTCTGCACGCAAAGCCGCAATTCTTCCTTCAAAACTTCAATTTGCTGGCGAATCTGTTTACACCTTTGTCAGAAATGATCTAGCAAAAGATGTAATCGGACATGACTTCCTGCGCTTTGTGCCTTATCTATTTACTCTTTTCACTTTTATTTTAGTTAACAACCTGTTTGGAATCATTCCACTGCTGCAATTCCCATCCATGTCACGAGTCTCATTCCCCTATATTTTGGCACTTACTGTTTATCTAGTTTTCCATTACGTGGGAATTCGCAAGCAAGGTGCAATTAAGTATTTCAAGGACATCATGTTCATGCCTGGAGTTCCAAAGGCTGCATACATTCTTATTACACCCCTTGAAATCTTGACATTTTTCTTGGTGCGTCCACTGACGCTCTCACTTCGTCTATTTGCAAATATGTTTGCGGGCCACTTGTTGTTGCTCGTGTTTATCTTGGGTGGAGAACATCTCTTCCAAGGTGTTATTGGTTTGAAGTTGATCAGCCCATTTGCCTTCGGTATTGGCATTGTGTTGACCTTCTTTGAATTCATGGTCCAATGCTTGCAGGCGTACATCTTTACTCTGCTCGCAGCTCTATACATCGCCGGCGCCCTTG
>JAGWYO010000066.1 GCA_018969355.1 Actinomycetales bacterium | reverse complement strand
GATTCACCACCGCGTAGTTGATCACGGGTGTATCCATCAACAGCTGTGTACCAGGCTTGAATCATGCGACGAGCAACAGACATAGTTGGTGGTAACAAAATTTCTTCATCAGCTACCGCTTTTTTCAACTCATCCCGAGAAAACCAGCGTACTTCAGTGATTTCAGTTCCATCAGGGCGGGCCTCTTCTGGGCGATGAGTGATCGCTTCAAAGGCGATCATAATTGATGCTGGAAATGGCCACGGTTGCGAAGTTAAATATTTAATTTCAGATGCATAAACACCTGCCTCTTCAAAGACTTCACGGGATACACACTCTTCAAATGATTCGCCGGTTTCAACAAATCCGGCAAAGGTTGAAAAACGCTTGTCTGGCCAGATTGGTTGATGTCCTAAGAGAATTCGATCATCTTTATCTTTAACCAAAACAATCACCGCTGGATCGGTACGTGGATGGTGTTGTGTTGAATCAACAGAACACACCCGAACACTGCCACCGAGATCGCTAACTGTAGGAGCTCCACATCGCGCACAATGTGTATGTGTTGCATGCCAGTTAGCTAAACCAACTGCATGCATCGCAAGTGCTAACTCGTCAGCATCTAAGGTGCCACCAAGTTCGCGCAATGATTTGAAACCTTCATACTTTCGCTTTTCAAACTCTTTAGTTCCATCCTCTTGTTGTGGATTGATCCAGGTTGTGTGCCAGGCAAAGTACGGCTGATTGTCATCACGGCCGATTCCTAAGAAGAAGCGATCTCCTGCAACAAATACATCTGAAAGCGCGGTAACAGCGGCGGCATCGATAAAGGTTAAAGAGTCATCGGCTGCGCTTAAACGGGTATCAACCATGTGAATAATGTGAGCGGTTGTCCAGAGTGAGGCTAATTTCGCCGCATCTGTTCGAAACTCGCTTTCACGGTTGATAGGTGAGAGCGAGACAGGGCTGGAATCTGGATTGCGCGCGCTCATAGGGGTGAACGCTACTAGCCTTGGCCAATGCGCGTAACCTCGTGGAATCTCCTGCATGGAATGGCTATTCCACCCACCAATGACCTGGCCGCAGACCAACAAAAACTGGGTGAAGCGGTTCAAGCCATCGGCGCTGATGTCATTGGAGTTCAAGAGGTTGATGAGCAGTTAATGCGATCTGGCGTGGTCTCTCAAACTCAGTTAGTTGCTGAAGCGATGCGTACGTCGCATTGGGGTTTTGCGCCAGTAATTATTGGAGAGCCAGGAGCCAAATGGAGAAAGCTGGATGATTTAGATATCAAAGTTGTGACTCAGGAGAATTTAGAGGTTAATAAGGCATCACATACTGAAGGAAGTTACGGAATCGGATTAGTTTCACGAATTCCTGTTAAACATTGGGATCGATTGGAACTTGGAAAATCTCCCTTTGGAATGCCACTTGTTATTCCCGCTGAAAACAAAAAGGGCAAGCAATCAGTTCGCATGATCTATGTCGCCGATGAACCTCGCGTTGCATTAGCTGCAACCTTAGACAATGGCTGGACAGTAATTAATACCCACCTGTCATTTGTTCCCTTTGTAAATTATCGCCAGCTACAAAAGATTAAGAAGTGGGCAGCTACCTTGTCTGCACAGTATGGAACCCAGGTTTTGATTATTGGAGATATGAACCTGCCCAAAGGTTTACCCGCTGTTGCATCAAAGTGGAATTCACTTGTTGAACAGAACTCATATCCATCTTGGGGCGGCAAGGTGCAATTTGATTACATTCTCAGTAATTCGCTCAAGCCAGATCAGTACGAGGCATTTCCGACAATAAATACTGGAGTGAGCGATCACTTGCCAGTCATCGTTGAAATAATTACCCTTTAGTCATCTAGATCGCCACCATAAATAAATGGTTTGAAGGCCATCTTTGATTCATTATTTCCTCCGCTAGTTGAACTTAAATCGCCAGGCGCGGCACGACCTGCTTCTCGATTTTCTCTTTTGAGGGCTTCAAGCTCCTCATCACTTATTAAGACCGTTTTAATGAATAGGCCTTTGATTTTCCTTTTTAATAGTGAGAAAAGTGAATCATCAAACATGCCCATTTCAATTCGCCATTTTTCGCAAACCTATATTTAGTGGCATAGCTCGCATCAGGGCCAAGATGTTACTCGCATGGCAACAATTCCAGGGCGCCAAGTGCCCCCGCCTCCGCCGCTATTTGGATCAAATGAACCGATGCATTCAATTCCCATCATTACATAATTGATAGGGCAATCTCCCGCTGCGTGGGCTTGTGCGGGTGTTCCAATACCAAAAAAAATGGCAGCAATAAATGACACTAAATATAGAATTATTTTTCGAGACAAGTTGTACCCTCCCGCATCCATTCTTGCCATAAAGATAGTGTTTCAAATAGTTTATTTCAATGATGGTGATAGGGACTTTAGTAGTCCAATTAAACCGGCTTCATCGAGCAAATCGGCGGGTGAATCTGTAACTCCCGTTGGAACGTAGTGGAAGGCCGCTGAAATCTTGGAGATATCGCAGCCAGAAAGTTTCGCCCACGCTAAGCGATACATCGCTAATTGAACCTGAGCCGACTTACCTAACTGCTTCGAA
>JAGWYO010000065.1 GCA_018969355.1 Actinomycetales bacterium | reverse complement strand
GATATTGCTGGCGATGTCATTACGGCAAAAGGTGTGCGACCAGATTTTGTTGAGATTCTCACAGTTCACAGCGCCAAGGGACGTGAGTGGGATTTAGTTGCAATCGCAGGATTACAAGAAGGCGCGTGGCCAAACCTCAAACAACGCTCCTCATTACTTGGAGCAGAGCGTTTAGTTGAGCGCCAACGCAACCCTGATATCGCCCGTGATCAGCTAGATGTCATTGCAGCGAGTGGTCTATTGCAAGATGAAGAGCGTTTGTTTCATGTGGCGCTGACCCGCGCCAAACAATCACTATTTGTTACTGCCGTGCAGGCAGATGATGAAGAGCCTTCAGCGTTTTTTGAATCTGTTGAAGTTCTAGTAAAAAAGATAGATAAAGATTTAGAGCCAGTTTTAACCAAAGTACCAAGGCCTATGACGGCACCTGCTCTTGTCGCAGAACTTCGCAGTCAATTAGATGGCGAACATGCAAAGGAAGCTGCCTCCCTGTTAAAGGTTATGGCAGCTGAAGGAATCTATTTGGCAGATCCTGCCAACTGGATTGGATCGCTGCCATTGAGCACAGATGCTCCAGTCATTGATCCTGATGTAGAAGTTGTTGTCTCTCCTAGTGGGGCTGAATCATTTGTTGAGTGCGGTGTGAAATGGTTCCTGCAAAATAATGGAGGCACCGATGGTGATAGCACGGCGCAAGTCTTAGGTTCTGCCATTCACGCATTTGCCGCCAAGATGGTGCAAGAGCCAGGAACATCTAAGCAAGATTTGATTACCAATCTAGAGAGTTCATGGAAACTCATTGATCCAGAGTCTGGATGGGTTAGTGCTTCACATCTTGAGAACGCAGTAACAATGCTTGAAAAGTTTGTTACCTACCACAATGAATCCAAACGAGAAGTGGTAGATGCTGAAATTAGATTTGATGTGAAATTGGGTCGTGCTCGAATTCGAGGAAGTGTGGATCGATTAGAAGTTGAAGCCGATGGCTCACTTTTTATTATTGATTTCAAAACTGGTGGAACGGCCATCACATTAAAAGATGCAAAAGAGAATTTGCAACTTGCTAGTTACCAAGTGGGAATTGCCGAAGGTGGCTTTACTCAAGGAAATGTCAGTGCTGGAGCAGAACTGGTGTATCTGGGCACAAGCACTGCAGGTGCAACTCTTAGACCACAACATGTTATTGATGTTGAGGCGACTAAAGAAAAATTGAATGAGATTGCAGATGGCATGGGCGCTGCAACTTTCTTTGCCACCGTCAATAAGCGCTGTAAAGGCTGCCCAGTGCGCACATCGTGCCCTGTCCACAATGATGGACGGACGGTGATTGAGCAGTGACATTTACAAACATGGAGCGAGTAGCTAAATATTCACCAGAAGAGATAGTTGCAAAGCTTGGGCTCAAGCCTGTCACACCATATCAATCCGAAATTATTGGTAGTCCACTAGAGCCTTCAGTTGTCATTGCTGGTGCTGGTTCAGGCAAAACTGAAACGATGTCGAACCGTGTGTTGTATTTAGTTGCTAATGGTTTTGTCACACCAGATCAAATTTTGGGTCTTACTTTCACACGCAAAGCTGCAGGAGAACTATCGGTGCGTATTCGAAAGCGCTTGCGTCAATTAGCTGCTCTCCCTGAGTTCACACACATCACATCTACTTCCACATCTGTTACTACCTATCACTCCTATGCAGGCAAGCTTTTGAGTGAACATGCTATTCGTTATGGCATTGATGCAGATGCAGAGCCTTTGGGTGAGGCTGCAATTTGGCAGATTGCATCCGATGTTGTGCGCAACTGGTCTGATGATTCATATCGCAATCAAAGCGCAGTCAGTACTGTCATCAAAGATTTGTTGGGGTTATCTAAGTTAATGCTGGAGCATCAAGTAAAGGGCGAAGACATTGAGCGAATCGGCGATGAAGTTTTAGCATCCTTGCAACCCCTTACCGGAAGTAGTAACGCTGAAGTGCGAGATGTTGCTAAAGCTATGCGTCAGAGACACTCACTGCTTCCTATGGTTGAAGTATTTATGCAAAGGCGCAAAGCTGCGGGGGAGTTCTCCTTTGATGATCAGATGTCACTGGCTGCAGATATCGCTCAGAACTTTGACGATGTTGGTGTGTTAGAGCGCGGTAAATATACAGTTGTTTTGCTCGATGAATATCAAGACACATCCCAATCACAGGTGCGGATGCTTTCATCTCTCTATGGAGGTGGTCACCCAGTAATGGCAGTGGGAGACCCATCGCAAGCCATTTATACCTGGCGCGGGGCCTCTGCTGGCACCATGGCATCTTTTGCTTCCTATTTCCCTAAGAACGTTGATCAAGTGGGCAAAGCTCAGTTCTCTCTTCCAACAACCTTTCGCAATGATGAAATGATTTTGTCGGTTGCAAACCGCATTAGTGGTGAAATTAGATTAGCGGGCGGGCAACAAGTCGTTGAACTAGAGGCGCGACCACAAGCTGGTAAAGGCGAAGTTGCCTACGGAATCTTTGAAACTATTGATGCTGAAGCACAGGCAATCACTGAATATGTTCAAAAGAACTGGGCTCCTTCAACTGGCAAGACATGCGCCGTGCTTGTTCGAAAGCGCAGTCA
>JAGWYO010000026.1 GCA_018969355.1 Actinomycetales bacterium | reverse complement strand
AGGAAGAAAGAATTCATGTTGAAATCGCCAAAATTTTGCAAGCCCCGCAAGCGTTGCTCATGGCTCCATGGCTTGCCATAGAAACCTTCAACTACACCGCGGATAGGAAAATCCGGGCCTTCATTAACGTCAAGCTTTTTCTCATTAGTCGCCGACCAGGAGAAAAGTCTATTAAGGGCGTATCGAAGGCTGTGATCTAGGTCAATACCAATTGTTGCTGTAATTGTTGAACCACTACGAGTTGCGCTAATCGTAAAGCCTTCAGTTTTCTCCGGGCGTACTGAGATCACTTCTATCTGAAAATTAAGTGAATGCTCGTGGCTAGAGAAAAAACTATCTGCAATCTCTTGTTGGATAGGATTTTGGATCTGAATCTTCATTAGATTTCAACTTTCTTTGCAGCACTTGTTAAATTAGAAATGAACTCTGGAGAAACTTCCTTAAAGTGATGATGAGCAGCGTGCAAAATTGATCCGAACACGGGGGATACATCTAAAACACGCATGATTACGCCCGGTGATGATGCTTTAAGAGTTTTTTCGAAAACGCGGTCGAATAATACATTTGCCGCGGTGTGTAATCCACCCGCACGAATTAACTCCACAGGCGTTCCCGCGAAATCGAGTTGCTTAATAATTCCTTGGATATCTAGAGCATGCTGTGAGGCAACTTTTGTAACAACTTCAATCGCAACACAATCACCTTCATCTGCCAACTTAAATATTAACGGTGCAAGACTTTCATCCAGTGCCACTCGTCCACGCGCTACTGCTGCAAAGAAATCTGCAGGATTATCAAAACCAACTGATTGTGGGATTTGTTTATAGAGTTGCGTCTTTTCAACTATGCCGTGGTGTGCACGGGCGATCAAATCGAGTGCAGTGTCAACAAGTTGTCCAGCACCTCCACCTTCACCCAGCTCCATTCCCATTGTTTGAACGGTTTTTGAAGCTGTGCGGCCTGCTGATTTACCACCAGTGCCTGCAATTGAAACGCATCCAATACCCTGTGGAATTCCAGCAAACAGTGCGGCAAAGGAATCATTTATCAGTTGGCATCGACCATCTAAATCTAGTGAATTAACAATTGGATTAAGAATTTGCTTATCTTCTTCCCAGTCAAATCCTGCAAGTGCAAAAGTTGAGTCCACAATATCTGCTTTTGCGATTGATGCCTTGGCGCAGACTCTTTCAATTATTTCAGTAAGGTTCTTTTGAACAGCTTCCACACCAATGCGTTCCCAATTAGCTCCTCCATTTGCAGCTGTCGCAAGAATGTTTCCATCCAAATCAACTATGCATGCATGAGTTTTTGTGCCACCACCATCAATACCAAGAATGCATTTACCCATTGAAGAGACCAATCATTCCTGCATTTTCTTTCTTAAGATCAGCCCAAAGATTTCGGGCATCAGAAATGTCAGGACCTAAGGGGTTTGTTATTAGCGCCCTTAGGGCTGATTCTTCACTCCCCGTTACCGCTGCATCTATTGTCAATAGTTCGAAATCTTTCACAGAACGAACCAATGAATCAATATCATTTCTCATTGAAGTGGTTTTGATCGATTGAGCACCCTTTGAAGAAATAATCGCGGGTATTTCCATAACGGCATCATCAGGAAAACCTGGAACCGCGCCGTTATTGAGCGTATTCACAATATGGGTTGTTCCAGCATCACTATGGATATCTGCCATTAATTCAGCGGCTGAATCGGAGTAATATGCGCCACCGCGCTGCATGAGTTCTTCAGGTTTAGTTACTAAAGACTCATCTTTAAACTTTTCTAATAGTACTTCTTCGATTTTCATCACTTCACTTGCACGAGTTGGATGCTCTGACTGGTAGTGGATCCATTGTTTTTCGGAGTAGTAGTAGGAGAGGTAGTAGTTAGGGATTGCTTGCAGCAGGTCAATCGAACTTTGTGTCCAAGCCGGTGAATCCCCAGGCTTACCTTTTTCAATAGTCAATCCGCGGAAAGCTTTTATTGCATCAATGCTCCGATCAATCCCATCTATTTGCACCCCACGGATCCATGACAAGTGATTGAGTCCAATGTAATCAAAGCTCACTTGCGTTGATAAGACCCCCATGGCTTCTGCGATTTCCACACGAGTATTCCAAGGGACATTACAGAGTCCAATTGTTATTAACTCTGGAACCTCTTGAATGAGTGCCTGAGTAATGAGCCCAGCAGGATTTGTAAAATTAAGAAGCTTGGCAGTCGGCGCTTCTTGAACAATAGTTCGGGCGAGATTGAGTGCAACTGGGATAGTTCGTAGCGCTTTAGCAAAGCCACCAATGCCAACAGTTTCTTGGCCAACTAGATTGTATTTACGACCGAGTAACTCATCTCTATGACGAGCTTGCTGTGTACCAACGCGAAACTGACTCACGATGAAAGATGCTCCCCGGACTCCGATAGCAAGATCGATTCCATATTCGATTTCTATATTTATGTCTGCCGCTTTAATCATGCGTTTGGCAAATTCTCCGATTATTGTTAATTTAATGAGATCAATGTCAACTAAGTAAATATGGGTAATTGGCAGGCGCTTATGCCTCTGTATAACTCCATCTATAAGTTCAGGCGTATAGGTCGAACCGCCGCCGATAACAGCTAACTTCATTTACATGGACCCAGCTAGGCCGGGCACATTTCCAGCAGGCTTATGAATCTCATTGAACACTCGATCGCAAGCTAGAGCGGTAGCGATATTGAGTGCACCAAGGAGAATCCCGGTATCACCAAGGGCCGATACCTCAATCCGCGGCGGGAAGGGCACAATTTCTGAAACTAACTTCTTGATTGGAGCGATGAAAAAAGATGCTTGACGACCAATACCACCAGAAAGCACAACTAGTTCGACATCAGTGACCGCTGATATCGCTGCAATGTAGAGGGCAATGCGTTCTGCTTCAAGAGCTACAACTGCTTTGCCCAGTTCATCCCCAGATTTAGCAGCATCTAAAATATCTACCGTTGAATATGGTTCAGTTAAAATACTTTTTTTAAACTTCTTGGCTAGTGCGTGGGTAATTTCTGCTATGCGATCACCAGATGGGTTTGTAGCACTTCTATGAGTATCACGTGGATCACCAAATGGTACATAGAAAACTTCACCAGCGGCTCCTTTATGTCCACGATGCAGTTGACCATTGAGTACAAGCCCAGAACCTAAACCAGAGCCAACAGATAAAACTGCAAAGTTGTTAATACCTTGACCATGTCCAGAGGATTGCTCTGCTGCTGTAACTAAATTGATATCATTTTCAACAGCTGGGCGAATACCAAATTCTTTTTCAATGTGAGCTGCTAGGTTAATTCCATCAAGTGAACTTATAGTTCCCGCAATTGAGACCACTCCGGTTTCCTGGTCAATTACTCCAGGCGTGCCTACAACAATGGAAGCTACGTCTTTTAGACTGTAGCCTGATTTCTTCAACACAGAATCTACCGACTTATGCATTGCTAAAGTCAAATCCTTCAATGTTAATGAAGTGACGGGTACTGAATTTTCAGATCTCATATTTTGATTGAGATCACCAACTGCAGCACGAATGAAGCGGGAGCCGATATCAATTCCGAGTGTAATTTTGACATCGCTTATTGCCTCATAAACAGATCGAGCCCGTTTTGAATCATCCTCTCCCGGTGAATATTCCTGAATCAATCCGCTCTCGCACAAACCGCGCAAAATATCGGCAGTAGTTGGTTTTGATAAACCAATATGCCGGGCGATTTCTGCTGCGTGCAATGCACCATTAGCCCGCAATATATCCAGCACACTTCGTTCATTGAGCTCACGAATAAGTGATGGAACCGCTGGGGTGGCGTTAACGTGCATTTATCCCTTTACTCCTGTCAAAGTCACGCCTTCAATAAAGACTTTTTGAGAAAAGAAAAAGATGATGATAACCGGTGCCATAAATAACGCCGAAGCCGTCATCATCATATTCTTATCGACATGGTGAATACCTTGGAAAGCATTTAATCCTATTCCTAAAGTCCAGAGATCCTCGTTTTCAACGATATAGAGCAGCGGCCCAAAAAAGTCGTTCCATGAGCCTAAGAAAGCAAAGAGTGCAATTGCTGAAATAGCAGGTTTGGCAAGTGGAACTACGATTTTCATCATTAACTTAAACTCACTGCACCCATCGATTCGAGCCGCATCAGAGATTTCGTCAGGGATTGAAGTGAAAAACTGTCGGAGTAAAAAGATTGAAAAAGCACTTGAAAAGAATGATGGAACAATTAAAGGTAAAAACGATGGAATCCAGTGAAGTCTAGAGAAAATTATGTACACAGGAATCATAGTCACTTGACCTGGGAGCATCATTGTTGAAAGAAGAAAGATGAAGGTTGTGTGTCGACCTTTCCATTGCAAACGTGAAAGCACATAAGCAGGTGGAACGCTAGAAACTACTGTTCCTATTGTTCCCATAAGTGCTACAAATAGAGTATTTATGGTCCATTTGAGAAAAGGTACGGCCGTAAATACTGTGATGTAGTTGTGCCAAACAAATGGATGTGGCCATAAAGAACGTGTTTCAGCTTGCCCTTTACTCATTAAGGATAGAACTATCACCAAATACAACGGCATGATAAAAACTACTGAAAGTGCTATAAGAAGTGAATGATTACCAACCATGTGTAAGAAGGAATTCCACTTCTTTTTACTTCTAGCTTGACGAGACTGAGCCTCTATACGCGCGCGGTTATCTAGTGTCATTGTGCTCATTTAAAGAGGGATCCATTCGGATAGTGAACCCAACGCTTCTGGGTCTTTAAAATAACTAGGGTGCACAGCAATGTGATTACAAGTAATACCCAGGCAAGAGCTGATGCATAGCCCATTTCATAAGCGCGAAATGCACTGAAGTAAATATGTGTGGCATAGAAATACATGGAGTGGGAGTAATCATTGACTTGCCCTGACGCAACATAAGCCTGGGTGAAGTATTGGAAACTACCAATGACTCCAGTAACCGTCGAAAAGAAGATAACGGGGGTCATTAAAGGAAGGGTGATGTAGCGGAAGGATTGCCACCCAGAAGCACCTTCAAGTGAAGCAGCTTCATATAGTGAGGTCGGAACATCAAGTAAGCCAGCCAGAAAAATAATCATGGTGTCTCCGATTCCCCACAGGCCAAGAAGAATTAATCCCCACTTAGACCACTTAGGATCTAAAAACCAAAATGGGGGTTCCTTAATTCCAATAGCTTCTAGCATGCGGTTAATTGGGCCATATGCAGGATTAAAGATGTAGGTAAAAGCCATCGTTGCAGCAACTGCTGGCACCATGGATGGCAAGAAGAAGATTGTTCGGTAGATATTACGCCCACGTTTTGGCTTGGTTAGTACCCAGGCAGTAAACATCGCAAATGCAATACGAAGAGGGATACTAATGACCGAAATCCATACAGTGTTTTTGAGTGCTTGCCAGAAATCTGAGTCTTCAAAAAACATTCGATGAAAATTTTCTAGACCAACCCACTTAGGTGATTCAATTAAATTGAACTTAGTAAAAGATTGATAAAAACTTGAAATCATCGGATAAGCAGTAAAGAAGATAATTCCAAATAGCCAGGGTGACATGCACAAGAAAATAAATAACCATGGAGTCTTTAATTTTCTACGTGGTGGAGCAAGCTCCCCCTTCTTTTTAAAGGGGGAGCTTGCTATTACCCTCGCTTGTGACATGGAACTTGTTTTTAACTATTTCTAGAGATGATCTGATTAACTTTTTCAGCCAAGTCAGATAGTGCACTCTTGATGTTTGCTGTGTCGCCAGCCTGCCATGAAGCCATCAAGTTCTGTAGAAGCGCTTCTTCAAGGTGTTCACCAGTGTTCTTAACAATGTGATACGCAGATTTTGGGTTATTTGCAACATCGTAAATTGGCAGGTACCAAGTCGGTTGATTTGCTGGGCGTGCTTCCTTTGCAAGAAGTGACGATGGAGCGCCGTTGGCGGCATCCCAAGCAGCAGCAAGCTTTGTATCAGTTGCAAGAGCCTTCATGACAATCCATGCATCCTTTACATTCTTTGAGCCCTTTGAGATTCCCATCTGGCCCTGACCAACAACACCTGATCCGTATGCACTTAAATTATCTGGCGACACAGGGAACCCAGCGATACCAAAGTTGAGTTTTGCTGTGCACTTTTCGGCCATAGTCCAGTCATCACCAGTACAAAACATTGGTGCCATCCAGTTTGCATCCCACTTCATGGCAACGCGGCCAGTCATGAAGTCATGATCCGTTCCCCATTCACCGCCACGTGCTGCCACAAACTTAGTCAGTAGCTTGGAGCCTTTATCAAAGTTTCCGCCACCATAAACCTTGGCGATGAAGTCTTTTTGCCAATTAAATGCCTTTGCCCACTTAACATCCGATGCGAAAGCTGAGTTGCGGTCTCCGCCATACCACTTAGCACCAAACATTTGGCCAAGCCACATTGAATCCATATCGAATCCGTAGTAGCCCGCCCATGGAACAAAGCCAGCAGTCTTAATGCTGCCATCAGAGTTAAAAGTTGTTAACTTCTGTGAATAAGCAAGAAGATCGGTGGTTGTCTTAGGTGGTGTGGTGTATCCGGCTTTTGCCAATAGATCCTTATTCCAGTAGAAAGCAAAGATTTCTGAATAAAGGGGTAGTGCACATCGATTGTTATTTGAAATCGAAGATGCAACCGCGGCAGCATTAAAGGTTGTTTTCATGTCGATGCCATCTTTTCCAGCGACTAAAGTGTTGAGCTTTTGCCAAGCACCGGATCCGCAGAACCAGCCAAGATTTCCATTTCCATTTGAAACAGAGATATCAGGTCCGTTACCTGCGTTGATTGCTGCAAGTGATTTAGCCATATCGATGTTTCCGACAGACTTCACCGTTAGACCTGGGTTAGCTGCTTCAATGCGCTTAATTGCTGCATTCCACATATCTAGATTTGCGCCTTGATAGGGCGACCAAACAGTCACTGTTCGTGGAGCAGCCTGGGCCACACCTGTTGTGGCAACCATGCTAGCCGCGACGAGCGCAGTTGCTGCAAATGATGCGAACAAACGTTTCTTCATCATCTTTTCTCCTTGTCACTTACTTGGGTAAGTCCACAAATAGCCCACGCCGTTGTGTTAGGAAACCTACCGCTTTGTGTTAGGTTACCTTACAGATTAATCCAGACAGGTCAAGGGGTTAGGCGGGGGATTTATGAGAAAGCGTGTCGCAATCTCATGGGCGATAAGCGTCCTAGCCCTCTCATTCTTCTTTTTTGCATCCACTTATAAGGATAAAACGAGTTTAGGCGGCACTCTGATTTATCACCGTTATACCGACTATCAGTCTTGGGATGCAACGATGTGGACAATCGATCTAGCAACGGGCAAGCAGATGCAGGTCAACAAGGATTGGCACACGATGATTTCGCCAATCAATGCCCATTTTTCACCTGATGGGCAGAGCATCACATTCATGGGATCTGCTGCAGGATTGCCTGAAAATGAATGGGATGTCTTTACGTCTCATTGGAACGGCGCTTCATGGGATGAACCCACCGACCTAACTGGTCCAAATGGCTCTCGCGATGAGGACCCTAAGTTTTCACCCATTGGATCGACCATTGTTTATAAAGAAGATGGCGTTCTAGTCACTATGAATGCAGACGGTAGCAATAAAACTTACTTAACAAAAGGGAAACCCGAATCCTCGATGCCATATTTTGCTGCCAATGGAAAAGACATACTATTTGAACGAGCTGGAGATATTTATTTGTTGCACAGCGCTCAAGAGAAGAAGATGTATGCCGGTAAGGGGCAATCTTCTTATTATCCAATAGGCCTAGATCAACTGTCCTTTCTCTATACAAGAGTTCAAAGTACGGGTCATGATGCAATCATGAGAGGTTTTTACGACGGTTCACCTTCAACTAACTATTTCTTTAACTCACCTGATTGGGATACATCGGATTCTTATCCGTATCAAGATGGTTCTCGATTTATCTTTTATGTCACTGGTGATTATTTAATTCCTCACGGTGGATATAACTTGGCACTGGCTGACCTAAAAACACATACCCGCTGGGATATTGACACGTGGTTTAAGGGTAGAACAGGTGGAGATATCAATTCTGAGTTTGCTGAATTAGGGCCTGCGTGGACAGCCGCTGTTTATGCTCACCCGTAACTGGGAAGCCCAGTCCTGACTTAGGAGCACAAAGAGCTCAAACTGAGCAATCTCATTTGCGCCAGTTGTAACACTTTCGTTACGCCTAAATCTTGGGAAAATCGGGCTTTTCGCCTAGAGTGAGACCACCCTCGAAGTCCCTCAGGGCTTCATTTCAATGCTTTGACCCTCGTCATCGCAGTTATTTAAAGGATGGTTTACATGAAGGTTCTATCTCTAGGAAAGCGCAGCGTTGCAGTTCTGACTGCTCTTGGCCTTGCAGTTGGTGGCACCGTGGTTTCAGCTCACGCTGCAGCTCCTGCGTTCATCGATTGCCAGTTGTTTGCAGCAGGCGAGCCTGATCACATTGATCCAGCGCTAACATCAACTCTTGTTGGTGCAAACGTTGCAACAATGTTATTTGATGGTCTCACAGATACAGATGCAAACGGAAACCTATACGGTGAAGTTGCTTCAAAGTGGAAGACCACTGATGGTTCAAAGACTTGGGTCTTTACACTTAAGAAGGGTCTGAAGTTCTCTAACGGAGAAGCAGTTCTTCCTTCATCTTTCGTCAACGGCTGGAAGCGCTCAATGGATTCCAAGTTGGCTTCAGAAGTTGCATACCATGGTGACTTCATTCTTGGCATGAACGCATACTCAACAGGTAAGGGTGCTTTCCCTTCATCTTCAGTAGTGGCAGATGACAAGGCAATGACACTTACGGTCAAGATGGAAAACCCAACTTCAGACTGGCCATCAATTGTTGGTCACTCAGTGTTCTCACCAATTCCTACAACAATGGTTGGTGCAACAGACAAAGTTGAAGAAGATGGAACAAAGCTAGTTGGAAATGGTCCATTCATGTTGGCTTCAGCAATTACAAAGCGTGCAGGTGGTGAAGTTGTTCTTGTTCCAAACCCTAACTATGGTGGAAAAACAGCAACACTTTCAAAGCTAACTGCAAAGATTTTTACTGACACAAATGCTGCATACAATGCATTTGCTTCAGGACAATGTGATAGTGGTCCTATTCCAGCAGGTCGTTACACAGAACTTCTTACAAAGTGGGGAACTAAGGGTGTTAAGTCAACTCTTGGAACTGACTACTGGGGATTCAACTGGGAAGATCCAATTGTTGGTGGAACTAAGAACAAGTATCTTCGTTCAGCTATTGCAAAGGCGATCGATCGTGATCAGATCTCTTCAGTGATTTATCAGGGTGTTCGTAAGCCTGCTACTGGCCTACTTCCACCAGGGCTTCCTGGCTATGTTTCTGGTCAAGGTCTTACAAACTCTCGTGATTTAGCTGGAGCAAAGGCTGATTACAAGCGCTGGTTGGACCTAGGAAACACAACACCTCCTGCAATTCGCCTGTCATACAACGACGGTGCTGGTTGGGACAAGGTTGCTTCAATCATCATCGCTAACCTCAAGGAAATTGGAATCTCAGCAAAGCTTGATCCATTCCCAGCTGACGGTACTTACTTCTCAAAGATGCGTTCAGGTAAGGGACAGATGATTCGTGCTGGTTGGTTTGCTGACTATCCAATCGCTGACAACTTCCTATATCCATTGCTTCACTCAGCTTCAATCGGTGGAGACAATCTAGAGCGTTATAACAGTGCAACTTTTGATGCATTGGTTAACTCTGCTCGTTCAACAACTAATAAGGCATTTGCTCAGAGCCAGTATCGTCGTGCTGAGGTACAGGCTCTACGCAGTGATGTTGCTATTACACAGACTGTAAACCGTGGAATTGCAACAGTTCTTGCACCAAGCATTGCTACGTTCCCAATTACTCCACTTGGAATGATTGTGTTCGATCAAGTTGTAAAGAACTAATCAAAAAGTAGTTCCTCGTCGTGAGGGGTCCTCGAAAGGGGGCCCCTCACTTCGGTTTACACCCCAGCATTAATTACCTGTAAGATTGCGAGAGATGTTTACATACACGATTAAGCGATTGCTCCAGAGCCTTATTGTTGTCTGGGCAGCAGTAACGTTGATGTTTGCACTTTTCTTCATTATTCCTGGAGATCCAATCTCACTTAAGAGCGGTGAAAAAGCTCTTCCACAAGAGATTCTCGATAACATTGAAAGAAAATATGGCTTAGATAAGCCGACTTACGTTCAATATTTGCGTTTTTGGGGCAATCTCTTTAGAGGAGATCTTGGCTATTCCTATAAGAACGATAAATCTGTCAACACAATTTTGCATGATGGCCTTTCAACGAGCGCCAGATTGCTCTTTTGGGGCGCACTGCTTCAACTCATCATTGCCCTGACTGTTGGATTAACCAGTGCAATCAAGCGTGGATCACTTGGAGATCGCATTGGAACCGTGTTTTCTGTGGGTATTCAAGGTATTCCAGTTTTCGTCTCAGGCTTATTAGCTCAGTATCTCTTTGGAGTTTTGCCCTTTCAATTACATTGGGATTGGCTCAACTTCTTTAAACCCTGGCCAACTAGCTGGCATGCTGGGGTGATTCCAGGGGATAGCTGGAAAGGTGTTGTATTGCCCGCATTAGTTGTTGCAGTTGTTGATGCAGCCTTTATCGCTCGCATGCTGCGCTCATCGCTTTTGGAAGTTTTACGTGCAGATTACATCCGCACAGCTTTTGCTAAAGGATTATCTGCCAGACGCGTGTGGTTCCACCACGCACTTCGCAACGCCCTTATTCCAGTTGTTACAGTCTATGGAACCTCACTTATTGCAATTTTTGGTGTGGCGGTTCAGACTGAAAAAGTCTTCTCACTTCCAGGCATGGGGTCAACAATTGCCGATTCTGCCCTTTCTCAAGATGCACCAGTGGTGCTGGGTTTGGCCATTGTGGTCATTGCATTTGGAGCAGTAGTGAATTTGATAGTTGATTTAAGTTACGCCCTCATTGATCCACGCATCAAAATCGATTCTAAGGCGGTGCATTAATGTCGCAAATCGAACAGATTCCACAATCACTTTCCTATTGGCAAGATGTGCGCAAGCGCTTCTTTGGTAACAAGATTTCTATTGTTGGTTTAGCGATGCTGGTTTTCCTGATTATTGCTGGAATAGTCGGACCATTTATCAGTGGATGGAAATATGATGAGTTAGGTCCCGATCTTTTAGTTGGACCAGGATCAAATGGTCACTGGCTAGGAACAGATGATTTAGGTCGAGATATCTTTACTCGCGTTACTTTCGGTATTCGTCTTTCACTCACTGTTGCCATTGTTGTTACGGCAATCTCTGTATTCGTTGGTGTGGCATTGGGAGGTATCGCCGGTTACTTCGGCGGATGGGTGGACACGATTATCAGCCGCTTTATCGATACCTGGCAGGTCATCCCATTCGTGCTCATCGGCTTTGCAATTATCACTGTATTTGGCTCATCTTTCTGGGTAATTGTGGCTGCCCTTGTTTTCACAGGTTGGTACTCAACAACGCGTTTGTTCCGTGCCTCTGTTATGCAAGTAAAGTCTTTAGATTATGTGGAAGCAGCTCGGGCAACTGGTGCCAGTACTAAGCGCATCATTTTGCGCCATATTGGTCCAAATGCGATTCCGCCCATCATTGTAGTTCTGGCATTCTCTGTTGCAGGAGCAATTTTGTCTGAGTCTGTTTATGCATTCTTAGGTGTGGGCTTCCGTGAGCCAACACCATCACTTGGGGTAATGATTTCAAGCTCACGTAACTACTTAACAGATAAGCCATTCGTATTCTTTATTCCAGGCTCTGTCTTGGTTCTACTTACACTTTCTATTGTTCTCATTGGTGATGGTTTGCGCGATGCCCTTGATCCTAAGTTACGAGGAGTCAAGTGAGCCAGCCACTTCTTCATATCGATAATCTTCACGTTCACTTCAATACCTCAGATGGTGTTGTGCAGGCGATTAATGGTGCCTCTCTTACTCTTAACCCAGGTGAAATCGTTGGACTTGTTGGTGAATCTGGTTCAGGTAAATCTGTGACAGCCATGAGTGTTTTAGGATTAGTTCCAAAGCCACCAGCTGTTTATCCAGAGGGTCGTATTTTGTGGAAAGGGATTGATCTCTTAACAACACCTGATCGTGAACTGCGCGAAATCCGCGGTGGCGAGATTTCAATGATTTTCCAGGATCCAATGACTTCCCTTAACCCTGTTTACACAATTGGTCATCAGATCTCTGAAATGATTCGCGTGCACGAGCGCATTTCGGCGAACGCAGCTAAAGAGCGCTCCATTGAAATGTTGAATTTAGTAGGTGTTCCAAATCCCAAGCAGCGCGTTGATGATTATCCACACCAATTCTCAGGTGGAATGCGCCAGAGAGCGATGATTGCAATGGCACTTTCATGCAATCCTGAACTTCTTATTGCTGATGAGCCAACAACAGCGCTGGATGTGACTATCCAGGCGCAAATCCTTGAGATTTTAGAGAAATCGGCACGTGAACTCAATGTTGCAGTACTTCTCATTACTCACGATCTAGGCGTTGTTGCTGGAATTTGTGATCGCGTTGCAGTTATGTATGGCGGACGCATAGTGGAGGAAGCACCAGTGGATGATTTATTTGAGCGTCCTTTAATGCCATACACATGGGGCCTTATGAAGTCCATTCCACAAATGGATGAAGTTCAAGGTGGTCGCCTTTACACAATTCCTGGTGCACCTCCCGTTATGTCACGTCCTCCTAAGGGATGTGCTTTTGCCGCACGATGTGAGTTTGCCGTTGATAAATGCCACACAGAAGTTCCAGAGTTAACAGAATATGCAGCTAATCGCATGGTGCGCTGCCACCGAGTTTGCGAACCTAACTTTATCAAGGTGCTCACATGAGTGAACCACTACTTAGAGTTGTCAATTTAGAGAAGAAGTTCCCAATCCAACGTGGTCTACTCAAACGCACCGTTGGACAAATCCATGCAGTAGATGGAATCTCTTTTGAAATTGGCGCCGGTGAGACTCTAGGTCTTGTGGGTGAATCAGGGTGCGGTAAGTCAACGACTGCCCGTCTGATCCTTCGCTTACTAGATCCAACTGCTGGAGAGATTTACTTCAATGGCAAAGAGATTCACGCACTCTCACGTGAAGAGATTCGCAAAGAGCGCAAAGACATGCAGATTGTTTTCCAGGATCCATACGCATCCCTTAATCCACGTATGACTGTTCGCCAGATTGTGGCTGAACCTCTCATAGTTCATGGTTTAGCTAAAGATGATTCAGATCCAGCTGTTGATGAAATGATTGAACTGTGTGGTCTTTCTCGTGAATTCGGTAATCGCTATCCACATGAGTTCTCTGGAGGACAACGCCAGCGTGTTGGTATCGCACGTGCTCTCGTTACGCGTCCAAAGCTTGTTGTTCTAGATGAACCAGTATCTGCCTTGGATGTTTCTGTGCAGGCTCAAATCCTTAACTTACTTGATGATTTGCGCGAAAAGTTTGGCTTTAGCTACCTCTTCGTTGCACATGATCTTTCTGTTGTTTCACATATTTCAGCCCGCGTGGCAGTGATGTATTTGGGCAAGATTGTTGAAATTGGCACACGCGAAGAGATCTTTGAGAACCCACAGCATCCATATACAAAGGCGCTTATCTCAGCCGTGCCACTGGCTAATCCAAAGCAAGAGCGAGTCCGTAAGACCTCTCGCATTGTTCTCACCGGTGATGTTCCAAGTCCTGCTAATCCACCTTCAGGTTGCCGTTTCCGCACACGTTGCTGGAAAGCACAAGATGTCTGTGCAACTTCTGAGCCACAACTTCTCACACTTGGTAAATCACAAGTAGCGTGTCACTTTCCAGAAAAATAGAAGATGAGAGTCTTAACGGTCAATATCACTAGCGTTGTGCATGAAGGTGAGTGGACTGGTAGTGAAGGAAAAACTGGAATAGATAAACGTGCAGCGCTAGGCCCCGTTCACTTTGCTCATGAAGAAGTCACAGGCGATGTTGTTGTAGATCGCAATCACCATGGGGGATATGACCAAGCGGTCTATGCCTATGCACGAGAAGATGCTGATTGGTGGGAAAAAGAGCTCGGTCAATCAATTGCAAACGGACGCTTTGGAGAAAACCTCACCACTTTTGGCATTGATGTTAATAGCGCCCTTGTGGGAGAGCGCTGGAAGATTGGTACAACAATCCTTGAAGTCTCACAACCTCGCATTCCTTGTCGGGTTTTTGCTGGATTTTGGGCGCGACCAACGTTGATTAAAGAGTTTATGGCAGCAGGTAAACCTGGGACATACCTTCGCATTATTCAAGAAGGTCATATCAGCGCTGGGGATAAAATTGAAGTTATTTCTAAACCACAACATCACATCTCAATTGCAGATCTATATGCAGCAAAAAATGGAGAACGCTCTAAAGTAGAAGAGATTGCGGCAGTTAAAGAACTATCCGCTAAATACCAAGAATGGGCTCAAAGCCTGCTTAGTTAGCCTCTTTGCACGCGCTCCAAGCCCCGATAGTGTTTACCCATGACATCTTCACCGCGCATTTTGCATGCCGCAACAGGTTCAAATTTAACGGCTAAGGGTTGGGCGCAAGAAGCTGCAATTCGTATGTTGCATAACAATCTAGATCCTGCCGTTGCAGAGCATCCAGAAAACCTTGTTGTCTATGGTGGCACAGGTAAAGCTGCACGTAACTGGCCTTCCTTTGATGCAATTGTTAAGAACCTTACAAAATTAAAAGATGATGAAACTCTTCTCGTTCAATCAGGAAAGCCTGTGGGAGTTTTTCAAACCCATGAATGGGCACCACGAGTATTGATTGCAAACTCTAACCTCGTGGGGGATTGGGCTAACTGGCCAGAGTTTCGCAGATTAGAACACCTTGGTTTAACGATGTATGGGCAGATGACTGCCGGTTCTTGGATCTACATCGGCACACAAGGAATCTTGCAAGGAACATATGAGACTTTTGCAGCCGTTGCACATAAGCGCTTTAACGGAACACTTCAAGGAACCCTGACTCTCACAGGTGGATGCGGTGGCATGGGCGGAGCGCAACCTCTTGCTGTGACCATGAATGGTGGAGTGTGTTTGATTATCGATATTGATAAGACCAGATTAGAAAAGCGTATTGAAACTAGATATCTTGATGAGATTGCAGATAATATCGATGATGCCATTGAGCGAGTTCTTAAGGCAAAAGCTGCCAAGGTTCCACTCTCAGTTGGCTTAGAGGGCAATGCTGCTGAGCTCTTCCCACTGCTTCTCTCTATGGATGTTCCCATCGATATCGTCACTGATCAGACATCAGCCCATGATCCCTTCTCCTATGTTCCAGTTGGAATTAGCGTTCATGATGCAGCACGGATGGCACAAGATAATCCAGCAGATTTCACCAAGCGCTCACAGGCCTCTATGGCCAAACATGTTGAAGCGATGGTGGGCTTTATGGATAAGGGAGCAGAAGTATTTGATTACGGTAATTCAATCCGTGATGAAGCCCGTCAAGGCGGCTTTTCACGTGCTTTTGCCTTCCCAGGCTTTGTTCCTGCCTATATTCGTCCATTATTTTGTGAAGGAAAAGGTCCATTTCGCTGGGTGGCTTTATCTGGAGATCCCAAAGATATTTATCGCACAGATAAAGCAGTTCTTGATCTGTTCCCAGACAATCAAGCTCTGCATCGCTGGATCACCATGGCTCAAGAGAAAGTTGCCTTCCAGGGACTTCCTGCACGCATCTGTTGGTTAGGGTATGGAGAGCGCGATAAAGCAGGTCTTGCATTTAATGATTTAGTAGCCCGCGGTGAAGTATCAGCCCCAATTGTTATTGGTCGCGATCACTTAGATTGTGGCTCAGTAGCATCTCCTTACCGTGAAACTGAAGCAATGCTCGATGGCTCTGATGCAATTGCAGATTGGCCATTACTGAACGCCATGGTCAATATCTCATCCGGTGCTTCATGGGTCTCACTTCACCATGGTGGCGGTGTTGGAATGGGTCGTTCCATGCACGCAGGACAGGTTTCAGTTGCAGATGGCACAAAGCTAGCTGCACAAAAACTAGAGCGAGTATTAACAAATGATCCTGGCATGGGAGTTATTCGACATGCTGATGCAGGGTATGACATTGCTGTGGAGACAGCAAAGCAACGTCACGTGCACGTTCCTATGTTGGATACCGAATGACTAGCACTCTTGTTCACAACATTGGCCAGTTAGTTACCAATGATCCAGCCCATGATGGAACAAAACTTGGAGTCATTGAAAGCGCAGCTTTATTAATTGAAGATGGTGTGGTTGCTTGGGCTGGCCCAGATGCCGATGCTCCAACACATCACATTAAGCGCACATTAGATGCAAAGGGCCGGGCAGTAATTCCAGGGTTTGTGGATAGCCACACACACATGATTTTTGCTGGAGATCGCAGCCAAGAGTTTCGTGCACGCATGTTGGGGCAGAGCTACACCGCTGGTGGCATTGCCCACACTGTAGAAAAAACCAGATCTGCCAGTGTTGAGTTACTGCGTCACAATGCGCAAAGCCTTTTAAAAGAGGCTTATTCCAGCGGCACGACAACTGTTGAAATTAAATCTGGTTATGGATTAACTGTAAAAGATGAGCGCAGATCACTTGAAATTGCACAGGGCCTGACCGATGAAACAACTTTTCTAGGCGCACATGTTGTACCAGTTGAGTATAAAAAGAATCCCAAAGATTACATAGACCTTGTTACAGGACCCATGCTGGATGCTGTTCTTCCATTTTCAAAATGGATAGATGTTTTCTGTGACAAAGGTGCTTTTTCACCCGATGATGCTCGCACGATTCTAAAAGCTGGAATGGCTAAGGGTTT
>JAGWYO010000025.1 GCA_018969355.1 Actinomycetales bacterium | reverse complement strand
TTGAGGCACGAGCTCATGGTGCTGATGTTGTTCTATTAATTGTTGCGGCTTTGAGTGACTCCCAACTAATCGATTTTCATCAGTTGGCACAAGGTTTAGGAATGCGAGCGCTTGTTGAAGTGCATACACATGATGAGCTTGAGCGAGCATTAGAAATCTCACCAGACATTGTTGGAGTTAACTCCCGTAATCTTAAAACATTAGATGTTGATGCCCTTGTATTTTCAGAGTTACTTCCGCTTATCCCAACTGATGTAGTGCGCGTGGCAGAATCTGGAATCTCAAAGCGCTCTGACGTCGAATATGCAGAAATTAATGGTGCGACGGCGATTTTGGTAGGCGAGGCTTTGGTGCGCTCTGCCGACCCAGAGCGCACCATGCGCGAACTTCGAGGCGCAGATAGGATTAGTTCATGACAATCGAGTTAGGTGATGTGCTTGGCCATTTTGGCCAATACGGTGGTCGCTTTGTGCCCGAAGCACTTATTGGAGCATTAGATGAGTTAGAGGCTGCACATAATGCGGCAAAGACCGACCCTATTTTTCAAGCAGAACTTGCCGAACTACACCGCACATACACAGGACGCCCAAGCATCATTACAGAAGCAAAAAGATTTGCTGAACATGCTGGCGGGGCAAGAATATTGCTCAAGCGCGAGGATCTTAATCACACGGGTAGTCACAAAATTAATAATGTTTTAGGTCAAGCTTTGCTCACCAAGAAGATGGGTAAGAAACGCATTATCGCTGAAACTGGTGCAGGCCAACATGGTGTTGCCTCTGCAACCGCTGCATCATTGATGGGCCTTGAATGTGTTGTTTACATGGGTGAAGAAGACACACGGCGTCAAGCACTCAATGTTGCTCGAATGAAACTACTAGGAGCAGAGGTTGTCCCAGTCACAACCGGATCACGTACTTTAAAAGATGCAATAAATGAGGCAATGCGCGACTGGGTTACTAATGTTGCCACCACGCACTACATGTTGGGCACAGTGGCCGGGCCTCACCCATTTCCAACAATGGTTCGCGATTTCCACAAAATAATTGGAGAAGAATCGCGCGAACAAGTCCTAGCGCTTACTGGCACATTGCCTGATGCTGTTCTTGCATGTGTCGGGGGAGGATCAAATGCAATCGGAATTTTCCATGCATTTATCCCAGATTTAGGAGTGCGATTGATTGGATTAGAGGCAGGAGGCGATGGAATTGAGACAGGTCGCCATGCTGCGACAATTAGTGGCGGGTCAGCCGGAGTTCTGCATGGAACTCGCACTTATGTTCTACAAGATGAAAATGGACAAACAATCGAATCACATTCAATCTCTGCCGGATTAGATTACCCAGGAGTTGGACCAGAGCATGCCTACTTGCATGATATCGGTCGTGCTGAGTATCGCGCTGTCAATGATGATGCTGCTATGGCGGCATTTTCACTTCTATGTCGAACTGAAGGAATCATTCCGGCAATTGAAACAGCCCATGCATTAGCCGGCGCGTTGGTCATTGGAAAAGAGTTAGGCCCTAATGCAACGTTACTTATCAATCTTTCAGGTCGTGGCGATAAAGATGTTCAAACTGCCGCTGACTACTTTGGAATCCCACTGTGAGCACAGCCTTAGAATTAGTATTTGAAAAAACCCGTGCAGAAAATAGAGCAGCGTTAATCGCATATATTCCAGCTGGTTTTCCAAATTCATTAGGTTGTGAAAGAGCTATTACGGCTTTAGTCGATGCCGGCGTAGATGCGATAGAAATTGGCTACCCATATAGCGATCCAGTCATGGATGGTCCGACGATTCAAGAAGCTGCAGAGATCTCCCTGAAAGGTGGGACAGATGCTGCAGATGTTTTCTCAGCACTCAAGGTTGCAAGTGCAACAGGTGTTGCTGCTGTGGTGATGACCTATTGGAACCCAATTGAAAAGTATGGTGTGAATGAATTTGCTCAATCGATTGCCGATAATGGTGGATCTGGGGTTATTACACCTGATTTAACGATTGAGGAATCAGGCCGCTGGTTAGAAGCCGTTAGCAACTGCGGTATTAATCCAATTTATGTTGTGGCACCTAGTACTTCGGATGCTCGCTTAGCCAAAGTAACATCTAAAACAGGCGGCTTTGTATATGCTGCATCCGTCATGGGAGTTACGGGAGCTCGGACTAGTGTTTCAGTTGATGCTAGTGCCTTAGTAGCAAGAGTAAAAGCCACAACTTCCCTCCCAGTTGCTGTTGGTCTTGGTGTTTCAACGCGCGAACAAGCCAAGGAGGTGGCCACCTATGCAGATGCTGTCATTGTTGGTTCTGCATTTATCAAACTACTTTTAAATGCAAAATCTGAGCAAGAAGGACTTGAATCGATTTCAGCTCTAGCTAAAGAACTGGCAAAAGGAGTTCGTGAAGGGCGATGAGAATATTCAATGAGAAGTATCAACCTTTGATTACGCTGCTTTGCCGTCTACTTCTTGGTGGGGTTTTAGTAGCAGCTGGTGCATTGAAAGCTTTCAAACCCTCTGAGTCGGCAGGTGCAGTTGCTGCGTATAAGATTTTGCCAACCGACATTGCTCATCTCATTGGCTATGCACTGCCGTGGTTAGAAATTGCAATTGGTGTGCTTTTAATTATTGGGCTCTCTACAAGATTTGCCGCAGTTGTCGCAACCGTTGTCATGATTATTTTTGTGGCAGCGATTATCTCTGTTTGGGCCCGTGGCATTCTCATCGATTGTGGTTGCTTTGGTGGTGGAGGGGAAGTGGACCCAAGTAAAGCCGCCGAGGCGCATAGGGCCTATCTATTGGAGATTCTGCGCGACATCGGTTTGGCTTTAACCGGCATCTATCTATACTTTTTCCCCTATGGGCGGTTGGGCATTGAAAAACCACTACACACTACCGAGGAGCAGTAATGGCAAAGCAAGCTAAGGTAACTAAATCTTCTGGCGGAGATAATTTCACGCGATGGTTAGTTATTGGCATGGTCACACTCGTAGTTGCAACTGGTGCGATTTTCAGTGTTGTTGGACAAAAGAGCAAAGCCAATGAGTCATTTTCGATCTTGAAGGATTTTAAGATTGGACCAGCAGTTACTTCAGTCGTTGACGATGCTAATGGTGCAGGAATTACATTTAACAACAATGCTACTAAAACTATAGATTTGTGGGAGGACCCACAGTGCCCGGTTTGCAATACCTTTGAACAAGCCAATGGAGAATTCATTGATGATTTAGTTCGCACGAAGAAAGCTAATGTCGTTTATCACGTTCTCTCTTTCTTAGGCAAAGAATCCGTCTCGGCCGCAAATGCTGCTTATTGTGCTGCTGATGAAGGGCGCTATCTTGATTTTCATAAAGCAATGTATTTGGTGCAGCCTGTGCTTGAAAATTCAGGATTCTATTCATTAGAAAATCTCGTTAAAATTGGAGATTATGCCGGGCTTAGTTCGCAAAGCTTTAAAGATTGTGTGACCAAGGGGTCAAAGTTAGATAAAGTGAAAGCAGCCTACGACTCCATGGGCAAGTACAAGGTGAATGGGACTCCAACCGTATTTTTTAACGGTAAGTTGTGGGAACGCAAGAACAATGCTTTCGTACTTGAAGAATTCAAAGCTGCTTTTGAGGCTAGCTAAGCCTTGATTCGCTCAATTCCTTCACCAACTGTCTCTACGGTGGAGTTGGGTCCATTTACTCTTCATCTTTATGCCTTATGCATCATCGCTGGTATTGCTGTTGCCATTTGGTTGGGGGATAAGCGATTTCGCGCCCAAGCTCCCCATGCTAAATCTCTTGTTTCAGAAGTTGCAATCTCTGCAGTTCCCGCTGGCATTATCGGTGGGCGCATTTATCATGTGATTACATCACCAGATGCTTATTTTGGTATAGGCGGAAATCCACTTGATGCTCTCAAAATATGGGAAGGTGGATTGGGTATTTGGGGTGCTATTTCACTCGGAGCTGTAGGCGCTTGGTTGAGATATCGCCAATTAGCAAAGCGTGTTGAACTGCCACAATTTTCTCAATTCTTAGATGCACTGGCTCCAGGAGTTTTGTTAGCTCAAGCAATTGGCAGATTTGGTAATTGGTTTAATATCGAACTCTTTGGAAAACCTTTGGATGCTCCATGGGCGCTTGAAGTTCCAGCACAATTTAGACCATCAGGTTATGTAGCTTTTGAAACCTTTCATCCAACTTTTCTCTATGAATCATTGTGGTGTGTAGCTGTGGCAATTATGATACTAAGAATCGGTAATCGGCTTGCTCCAGGCCAGATCTTTTCTCTCTATGTCTTGATGTATTCAATTGGGCGTTTATTGATTGAATCCATTCGAATTGATTCTGCTCACACTATTGCTGGATTGCGCCTAAATATATGGGTCAGCTTGCTTGTTGCCATAACCGGGGCAGTGACATTACGGGCACAATCGCGCAGAGAGCATTAATTTTCAGGTAGGCTCGGTGCTATGGCATTAGAAGAGGTATATCAACGCAATCTTCACCACCGCACTCATCGTGCAGGTTGGTTACGTGCTGCAGTTCTTGGTGCAAACGATGGCTTGGTTTCTACAGCCTCTTTGATGATTGGTGTTGCAGCAGCGGGTAAAACAGATTTCCTTTTGACCGCCGGTCTTGCAGGAATTTCTGCAGGTGCTATGTCAATGGCAGTTGGTGAATATGTTTCTGTTCGATCTCAAAATGATGTTGAAGAATCAGATCGCTTGTTAGAGATAGAGCACCTTGCCACAGATCCAGAGGGTGAACTTGCAGAACTTCAACACATTTATATTGCACGTGGCCTAACACCTGAACTGGCGTTAACGGTTGCACAAGAGATGCACAAAAAGGATGCCCTTGCTGCACACTTACGCGATGAACTAGGTCAGCATCCTCATACAAAGGCACGTCCAGTCCAAGCTGCACTTGCTTCAGCTCTAAGTTTTACTGCTGGCGGCTTCATTCCTTTCTTAGGAGCTTTTGCACCAACTCTTGGTGCTAAAGCCTGGAGCATTGTTGGCTTCACTATCGCCGGTTTGGTACTTACTGGAATTGTCAGTGCCAGGACCGCCGGCTCAAAGGTTTTGATCCCAACTATTAGAGTGATCATCGGAGGCTGTTTGGGCATGCTCATCACCGCGGTAATTGGTCAGATTGCTCACGTCTCTGGGATTTAATTGCTGTTGGAATTAGCTCATTTGTTGCTATTCTTTACCAGTTTCTCAGGGCCAAGGTTGTCCCAAACATCAATGTCGACAACAGGAGCTCTGACACCGTGGCTTTGCCTTCCAATTATCCGCATGCACAAGGTCTCTATGACCCTGCGCAAGAACATGATGCCTGCGGTGTGGCAATGGTGGCAACGCTTAACAAAGTTGCAACTCACGAAATCGTTGAAAAAGCCCTCACCGCACTTCGCAATCTAGAGCACCGCGGTGCATCTGGAGCAGAACCAGATAGTGGTGATGGTGCAGGAATTCTTATTCGTATCCCAGATAAATTTTATCAAGATGTCACTTCTTTTGATTTACCAGCAGCTGGCGCATATGCATCCGGAATCGCATTTGTAGAAAATGGAGTCGATGTTAAATCTGCAATTGAAAAGATTGCTGGGGAAGAAGGTCTTACTGTCCTTGGGTGGCGAGAGTTACCAATTAACCCATCTTCCCTGGGAAAAACCGCTCTTTCTGTCATGCCGATCTTCCAGCAGATTTTTCTTTCAGGCGTCCATGGGGAGTCAGATTTAGCTCTTGATCGATTGGCTTTCTGCTTACGTAAACGGGCAGAACATAGCTTGAAAGTATATTTCCCCTCTCTGTCATCCCAAACAATTGTTTACAAGGGAATGCTCACAACTGGCCAGCTAGAAGAGTTCTTCCCAGATTTATCTGATGAAAGAGTAGTTTCACCACTTGCACTTGTTCACTCACGTTTTTCAACAAATACTTTTCCTTCTTGGCCACTTGCCCACCCTTATCGATTCATTGCCCACAACGGTGAAATCAACACGGTGAAGGGAAACCGAAACTGGATGCGAGCACGTGAATCTTTACTTGAAAGTGATGTGATCCCAGGTGATCTCAAGCGTCTATTTCCAATTGTTGAAATGTCAGGCAGTGACTCTGCATCATTTGATGAAGTTCTAGAGCTTCTCTATTTGGGTGGGCGTTCATTGCCACATGCAGTTTTAATGATGATTCCTGAAGCGTGGGAAAATCATGAAACGATGCCCCAGAATCGCCGTGATTTCTATGCATTCCACGCATCGCTTATGGAGCCATGGGATGGACCTGCGTGCGTGACATTTACAGATGGGCATCAAGTTGGAGCGGTACTTGATCGAAATGGTCTGCGTCCATCTCGTTTTTGGGTAACTAAAGATGGACTGGTAGTACTTGCATCTGAGGTCGGCGTTCTTGATATCGCTCCCGAAAACATTGTCCGAAAGGGTCGCTTGCAGCCAGGCAAGATGTTCTTAGTAGATATTGAAGCTGGAAGAATTATTGAGGATTCGCAGATTAAAGATCAGTTAGCTGATTCTTTTCCCTACGGTGATTGGATCCATGCGGGAATGGTCAAATTAAGTGACCTACCATCTCGTGAGCACATTATTTATCCTCACTCCTCAGTGTTGCGCCGTCAGCGTGCTTTTGGTTATACCGAAGAAGAAGTCCGCATTCTTATTACTCCCATGGCAAAAAGTGGGGTAGAGGCGTTGGGTTCCATGGGAACCGATACTCCTATCGCAGCCCTTTCCGATAAACCACGATTGATCTTTGATTATTTCTCTCAATTATTTGCCCAAGTTACCAATCCGCCTTTAGATGCTATCCGCGAAGAGTTAGTGACAAGCCTAGGCACCTCGATGGGACCAGAACATAACTTGTTAGATCCAGGTCCAAGTAGTTGTCGCCAGATATCACTAGCTTTTCCAGTTATCGATAACGATGAGTTAGCCAAGATTATTCACGTTAATGCCGATGGAGATTATCCAGGTTTAAGTGCACATGTGGTGCGTGGTTTGTTTTTTGTCGCCGATGGTGGAGATTCTCTTCGTGAGCGCCTAGAAGAAATTAAGAATGAAGTTTCACAAGCAATCAAAGATGGTGCACGCATTATTGTGCTCTCCGACCGTGATGCAGATGCTGAAGAGGCACCAATTCCTTCCCTTCTATTAACTTCTGCTGTGCACCACCACTTAATTCGTGAAAAGACACGCACTAAGGTCGGCTTAGTTGTTGAGGCTGGCGATGTGCGAGAAGTTCACCATGTTGCACTTCTTATCGGGTATGGCGCAGCGGCAGTCAATCCATATTTGGCCATGGAAACAGCTGAAGATTTAGTGCTGCAAGGCGTGATTACAGGAATTACACCCGAGAAGGCTGTGCGCAATTTAATTAAATCGTTAGGTAAAGGTGTTCTTAAAGTGATGTCCAAGATGGGTATTAGTACCATCGCGTCTTATACCGGGGCTCAAGTATTTGAAGCTATTGGTTTGAGTCAAGAGTTGGTCGATGAGTATTTTGTTGGAACAACATCTCGACTTGGCGGAGTCACTTTAGATGTCATTGCACAAGAAACAATTGCGCGTCACCACATCGCATACCCCCCAGGGGGAGCAATTCCTGGAACAAAGAGATTGCCGATAGGCGGGGAATACCAGTGGCGCCGCGAAGGTGAACCACATTTATTTGATCCCGAGACTGTCTTTACATTGCAGCACTCGACGCGCAATAAACGCTATGACGTCTTTAAGCGCTATACCGAGAGAGTCAATGATCAAAGCACACGGTTGATGACTTTGCGCGGACTCTTTGGGTTTAGCCAGGGTGTGCGGCCCTCTATTTCTATTGATGAAGTAGAACCTGCACCAGAAATCATTAAGCGCTTCTCAACTGGTGCAATGTCATATGGCTCTGTTTCTCAAGAAGTTCATGAGACTTTGGCAATTGCAATGAATCGTTTAGGTGGTAAATCAAACACCGGCGAAGGTGGCGAAGATCCAGAGCGCTATATAAAGATGGCTAATGGAGATTCAAAGCGCTCTGCTATTAAGCAAGTTGCATCGGGTCGCTTTGGAGTTACCAGCGATTATTTAGTTAATTCAGATGATATTCAAATCAAGATCGCCCAAGGTGCAAAGCCAGGCGAAGGCGGACAGCTTCCAGGTAATAAGGTTTATCCTTGGGTGGCAAAGGTTCGGTATTCAACCCCTGGTGTTGGATTGATTTCACCACCGCCACACCACGATATTTATTCCATTGAAGATCTAGCACAACTCATTCATGATCTAAAAAATGCCAACAAGAATGCGCGCGTACACGTCAAACTCGTAGCAGAAGTTGGCGTTGGAACAGTTGCCGCAGGCGTGAGTAAGGCTCATGCCGATGTGGTTCTCATCTCCGGTCATGACGGTGGCACGGGTGCTTCACCTTTGACATCACTTAAACATGCTGGAGCTCCATGGGAGCTTGGATTAGCTGAGACCCAACAGACTCTTCTTCTAAATAACCTTCGCGATCGAATTGTTGTTCAAACAGATGGTCAATTAAAGACAGGTCGCGATGTTGTAATTGCCGCACTCCTTGGTGCCGAAGAGTTTGGTTTTGCTACAGCACCACTTGTGGTTTCTGGCTGCATCATGATGCGCGTATGTCACTTGGACACTTGCCCCGTTGGAGTTGCAACACAGAACCCAGAACTGCGAAAGCGCTTCACTGGAAAGCCTGAATTCGTTGAGACATTCTTTGAATACATCGCCGAAGAAGTGCGAGAGATTTTGGCCAGTTTGGGCTTTAAGACTTTGCTTGAAGCAGTCGGTCACGTTGAGTACTTAGATACCAAGCGTGCAGTTGATCACTGGAAGGCTAGCGGTCTTGATCTTTCACCACTTTTAACTCGACCAGATGTGAGAAGTCCGCTCCACAACACGTCACAGCAAGATCACGGCCTAGATGCTGCTCTTGATAACGAATTGATTTCTCTTTCACAGGGTGCATTAAAAAAGAAAGAGTTAGTGAGAATTGATCTTCCTGTTCGAAATGTCAATAGAACTGTTGGAACTATGCTCGGTGCTGAAATCACTCGTAACCATGGGGGAGCAGGACTACCTGATGACACTATCGATGTGACGTTGCATGGCTCTGCAGGCCAGTCACTTGGCGCATTTATTCCACGTGGTTTAACGATTCGCCTTTTTGGTGATTCCAATGATTATGTGGGCAAAGGAATTTCAGGTGGTCGCATCATTGTTCGACCTGATGAAAACTCTTCCTTCAATTCACATGAAAATGTGATTGCAGGAAATGTTATTGGTTACGGTGCTACATCTGGCCAAATAATGATTCGTGGCGTTGTGGGTGAGCGCTTCTGCGTCAGGAACTCAGGTGCTACAGCAATTGTTGAGGGCATCGGTGATCATGGCTGCGAATACATGACGGGTGGCAGCGTTATTATTTTAGGAGGCACCGGCCGTAACTTTGCAGCTGGAATGTCTGGTGGTCGAGCCTTTGTTCTAGATCTTGATCATGCACTTGTAAACACCGATATGGTGGATATCTTGGCTGTGCCTGAAGATCAAAAGGAGATTCTTCGCGCTCTTGTCTCTGACTTTGCGCAAGAAACAGGTTCAATAGTTGCAAGTGAATTAATCAAGGATTGGGAGAGTGCGATGAAACGAATCTCTCTAGTCATGCCACGCGATTACGCTCGTGTACTTGAAGCAATGGCCCGTGCAGCACGCGAAGGTCTACCAGCGGATGAACTCGTGATGGAGGTAGCTGCAAATGGTTGATCCAAAAGGATTTATGACAACGCCTCGACAAACTCCAGCGCGACGTCCAGTAGATGTGCGTATTCAAGATTGGCGCGAAGTCTATGAACCACAGAGCTTTGAGCATCTACAAAAGCAAGCTGGACGTTGCATGGATTGTGGAATTCCCTTTTGTCATTCAGGTTGCCCGCTTGGAAATCTGATTCCTGAATGGAATGACTTAATCTGGCGAGGAGATAAGACGGAGGCGATAAATCGCTTGCATGCAACGAATAACTTTCCTGAATTCACTGGCCGTTTGTGTCCAGCCCCATGTGAAACTGCATGCGTAGTTGGAATCAATCGTGATGCTGTAACAATCAAACAAGTAGAATTGCGAACCATTGAAGAAGCTTTCGATGCTGGAGATGTAAAGCCCTTAGCTCCAGATCGTATTTCGGGTAAAACTGTGGCTGTTATCGGATCCGGGCCTGCGGGATTAGCTGCAGCTCAACAGCTCACACGTGCTGGTCATACCGTTGCTGTCTATGAGCGAGCAGACAAAATTGGTGGATTACTACGCTATGGAATTCCAGAGTTTAAAATGGAAAAACACATTCTCGATCGCCGTTTGGCCCAGATGGAAAAAGAGGGAACACGTTTTCGTGCCGGTATTGATGTTGGTGTTGAAGTTACAGGCGCTGACCTTCGCAAAAAATACGACGCTATAGTTCTAGCAGTTGGTGCAACTAAATGGCGCGACTTGCCAGTTCCTGGCCGTGAACTCAAAGGTATTTACCAGGCGATGGAGTTTTTGCCTTGGGGTAATAAGCAAGCTTTGGGTGAAATTGAAGTTTCACCCATCAATGTTGCAGGAAAGCATGTCGTGATTTTAGGCGGCGGTGATACAGGCGCAGATTGCTTGGGAACTTCTATTCGCCAAGGAGCTGCAAGTATTACTCAGCTTGAAATCATGCCTCGCCCAAGTGATGAACGTCCTTCATCTCAACCATGGCCCACCTATCCAATGATTTATCGGGTTTCAAGTGCTCATGAAGAAAGAGATAACCGGATGTTTTCAGTCAGCACTGAAGAATTTTTGGGAGATGAACAAGGAAATCTACGAGCTATTCGTATTGTTGAAACGAAGTTTGAAAATGGAAAATTTGAACAGGTTCCTGGAACAGCAAAAGAGATTCCTGCAGATTTTGTATTTCTAGCAATGGGATTTACGGGTCCTGAGCAATCTAACTTAATATCACAATTAGAGGTCACATTAGATGATCGTGGGAACATCGCACGTAATGCTAATTTTGAAACAAGTGAGGAAGGTATTTTTGTTGCAGGAGATGCAGGGCGTGGACAGTCATTGATTGTGTGGGCAATTGCAGAAGGACGAAGTGTGGCAGCAGCCGTTGATAGATATCTCACGGGGGAGACTCAGCTTCCATCACCCATTGAACCCACAACCCGTCAACTCATGGTTTAAGGTAGGTACATGCGTAGAGCAAAGATAGTGTGCACAATGGGCCCGGCTGTTGCATCTGCTGAAAAAGTGAAGCAACTCATTGACGCTGGAATGAATATGGCTCGTTTGAATCTCTCTCACGGCTCATATGAAGAACATCAAGCCCGCTTTGATTCTGTTCGCAGTGCAGCAAAAACTGCGGGTCGCCCAGTTGCCATTCTTGTTGACCTCCAAGGTCCAAAGATTCGCCTTGCTCGCTTTAAGGCTGGACCACATGATTTAGCGCGCGGTGATAAATTTATTATTACTACTGATGAGGTTGAAGGAACAAAAGAGCGCGTTGGCACAACTTACAAAGGATTACCAGGAGATTGCAAAGCTGGCGATCGTATTCTCATCGATGATGGAAAAGTAACTGTTGAAGTGGTTGAAGTTAAGGGTAATGATGTCATCACTAAGGTTATTGAACCTGGCGCGGTGAGTAACAACAAGGGAATCAACTTGCCAGGTGTTGCAGTCTCAGTTCCTGCGCTATCTGAGAAAGATATTGATGATCTTCGCTGGGGTTTGCGAGCTGGAGCTGATTTCATCGCGCTCTCATTTGTGAGAAATGCTGAAGATATTAAAGGTGTCCATAAGATTATGGATGAAGAAGGAATTCGTATTCCGGTCATTGCAAAGATTGAAAAGCCTCAGGCAGTTGACAACCTTGCAGGAATCGTTGATGCCTTCGATGGCATCATGGTTGCTCGAGGGGATTTGGGTGTGGAGCTTCCCATTGAAGATGTGCCATTGGTGCAAAAGCAATGTATTGAGTTAGCCCGCGATATGGCAAAGCCAGTAATCGTTGCTACTCAAATGCTCGATTCCATGATTACCAATTCACGTCCAACACGGGCTGAAGCTACCGATTGCGCAAATGCCGTTCTCGATGGCGCAGATGCGCTGATGCTCTCAGGTGAAACCAGCGTGGGCGAGTTCGCAATTGAAGCGGTTCAAACTATGGCGCGTATTATTCAAAAGACTGAAGAAGGTGGCCTCGACCGCATTCGGCCCATAAAAACTCCTCCTCGGACTAAAGGTGGGGCTATTACAAAGGCTGCAACAGAGGTGGGAGCAATTGTTGGAGCAAAGTACCTAGTGGCATTTACGCAAAGTGGAGATTCGGCACGTCGAATGTCGCGCTTGCGCTCACCGATTCCAATACTTGCTATGACTCCCGAAGTGGGAACGTATAACCGCCTTGCACTCTCATGGGGTGTTGAATCAATGCTCACTCCCGTCGTTGGAGCAACTGATGAGATGGTGAAATTAGTTGATACTGTCTTGATTAATTCAGCTCGTGCTGAGTTAGGTGATCAGGTGATGATTGTTGCTGGATCTCCTCCAGGAATTCCAGGAGGAACAAATGCAATGCGCGTACACCGCGTGGGAGATGCTGTTGGTGGGGTAGCTGCGGCTTACCGCTAAGATGAGGCCCAATCGCACATCGCTCAAGGCCTCGGTACTCCAACGGTAGAGAGGGCAGTCTCAAACACTGCACAGTGTCGGTTCAAATCCGACTCGGGGCACATGACACACAAGGTTCGCATTCTCGTAGCTGAAGATGAAGCGCTCATTCGCATGGACCTCGTTGAAATGTTGCAAGGAGCTGGCTATGAAGTTGTAGCAGAAGCAACCAATGGTCAAGAAGCTATTGATTTAGCACATGAGCACAAACCAGATTTAGCAATTCTTGACGTGAAGATGCCAGTACTAGATGGAATATCTGCTGCAGAGAAAATCATTGATCGTGCACCTGTATTGATGTTGACAGCTTTTTCCCAAAAGGAGCTCATTGATAGAGCGCGCGATGCTGGTGTCATGGCATATGTTGTTAAACCATTTACAATTAGCGATTTGATTCCAGCAATTGAGATTGCAATGAGTCGTCATACTCAGATGCGCTCACTTGCCGCAGAAGTTGCAGATCTACATGATCGACTAGAAACACGAAAAATTATTGATCGCGCAAAAGGAATTTTGATGAAGGCGCTTAATCTTTCAGAGCCGGAAGCATTTTCTTGGATTCAAAGAGCAGCGATGGACCGTCGATTGACGATGAAACAGGTCGCCGAAGCCGTCATTAGCCCGCAGGCCGTACCCGAGGCGTAGGTGTGCCGGGTCGGCTCGAAACGTTATATAAATGAAACGATATAGGGCATCTTCTAGCTCAATCGGGCTTGTTTAGAGCCTGCACCTGCCATTACCCTATCTACCTCCCTGTCCCGGGACACAAGAACAGGAAAGGCATTAAATGAACAAGAAGATCAAGAGTTCACTTGCCGTTGTCTCTGCTGCAGCCCTTGCTTTTGGCATTGCATCAGTACCAACAGCTAGTGCAGCTGCTAAGACTTTCACTATCGGCTACCAAGGCCCACTATCTGGTGGCGAAGCATCAACAGGTATCGATGAGCAAAATGCAGTTAAGTATGCAATCAAACTATTTGAAGCAAAGAACCCAGGTTTCAAGATTAAGCTTGTTTCAATCGATGACCAAGGAGATCCAGCAGTAGCTGGAACAGTGGCTCCAGGTATTGCATCAAATAAGAGCGTTCTTGGCGTTGTAGGACCTGCTTACTCAGGTGCAACAATTGCTTCACTTCCATATTACAAGTCAGTAAACATGGCGTTGATCTCACCATCAGCAACACGCGTCTCACTGACTGACCCAACATCTCCTGATTTTGGTGGACCAATTTTCCACCGCGTCGTAGGTAAAGATGACCTTCAGGGTCCAGCTTTGGCTAAGTACGCAACAGCAGGGGTTTCAGCTGCAAAGGTTTTCGTTTTCGATGACCAATCAGCATACGCAGTACCTCTTCGTGGCTTCGTTGAAGCTGGTTTGAAGAAGGTTTCTGGAGCAACACTTGTTGGTGGAGACTCAGTTCCAAACACAACAACAGATTTCAGCCCAACAATTGCAAAGATCAAGACATCTGGCGCAACTGTTGTTATCTACACTGGTTACTACAGCCAAGCTGCTGTGTTCATCAAGCAGCTTCGTGACTCCGGTTCAAAGGCAGTATTTGCTGGCGGCGACGGAGTGTTCAACCAGGAGTTCCCAAAGCTTGCAGGTGCTGCAGCTGAAGGTTCAAAGGTTACTGGCGTTGGCGGTCTTGCTGGCGTAGACAAGAAGATGGAAGCTGACTTCGTAAAGAAGATGGGTGTTTCATCTGGTGTTTACTCAGTTGAGTCATTTGATGCTGCAAATATCTTGCTAGCTGGAATCAAGGCTGGAAAGACCACACGCGAAAAGATGCTTGCCTTCGTAAATGCTTACAGTGGCAAGAGCATCAGTGGAAACACAATCAAGTTCGATAAGAATGGCGACATTTCATACGGACTATTTGCTGGTTTCACAACTAAGAATGGTGTACTAGTGAACACAGGAATCGTCAAGTAATTAACTAGGACAAACGCTTAACAAGGTGGTGGGTGTCTCGGAAAACTCTTGAAAAAGAGACTGAGACACCCACCTCTTGCGTAATATCTACCTCTATACTTGCGCAGCTGTATCAGAGAAGGAGAACAATGTTTTCAGTGCTCATTGATCAGTTCTGGTCGCTGACAATTGCAGGAATCGCCCTCGGATTTATCTATGTTTTGATCTCTCTGGGTTACACCATGGTCTATGGAGTGCTACGCATGATTAACTTTGCGAACTCCGAAATCTTTATGTGGGGAACATTTGGAACGGTTATCACCTCACGTGATATTTTCCATTACACCCAAACTTCAGAACCAGCAAAAGGTGCAAAGTTAGTTTTAGTATTAGTTTCTAGTCTGGTGATGTCAATGTTGGTTGCTGGCCTCACAGCAATATTTGTTGAATTCGTTGCCTATCGCCGTCTTCGCATGAAAGGTACGAACCGTCTTGCAACTTTGATTTCTGCAATTGGTATTTCAATTGCATTGCAAGAGATTATGCGGCTTTTAACACATTCACGACCAGTAGGAGCGCCACGCATTCTTGAAAAGATTATTTTGACTGAAATTTGGGGCGCCAATATCCGCCTTGATACAGTGATTACTATTATCGCCGCAGCTTTGATTTTCTTTGTTCTTGAGCGATTTATTAAGCTCTCTCGTATGGGTAAGGCTATTCGGGCAGTATCAATGAATGAAGATGCAGCAAAGCTCATGGGCGTAAACCTTAACCGCGTTATCACCACAACATTTCTTGTAGGTGGCTTAGCGACAGGGGCAGCAGGATTCTTTTACATAACAGTCTTTGAATACACTAAATTCAATATTGGTTTTACAATGGGTATGGCTGCATTTACCGCGGCAGTTCTTGGTGGTATTGGAAATATCCGCGGCGCATTCTTTGGTGGTCTTAGCCTGGGATTGCTTGAGGTCTATGCCTCCGCAGTGCTAGGTACACAGTGGAAGGCAGTAACAGTCTTTATCGTTTTAGTTCTTGTTCTTCTCTTCAAGCCAAATGGCCTATTTGGCGAAGCTGTTCAGACAACGAGGGCATAAATCATGAAAATTAGGAATTATTGGAATCTTCGTGACTGGGGCGCAGGAGTTTGGGAACAAGCCGATCGTCCAAAACGCATAGTTATTGCAGTAAGCGCCATCATTCTTGTTGGTCTACTTCCATTTGCAGGCGCCTCATTTTTGGCAACTCCCATCGCTGCATACGACGCCGTTTTAGTTTATCCAGTCGGAATCTTCGTTTTAATGGCCCTTGGCCTAAATATCGTGGTCGGCAAATCTGGAATGCTCGATCTTGGTTATGTGGCCTTTTTTGCAATCGGCGCTTACACAATGGCTTTGATGGGAACATTGACTGGCCTGAATACGTGGGAGATTATGCCATTTGGCATTGCATTTTCGATGCTGGCTGGGGTTCTTCTCGGTTTACCTACGTTGCGACTTCGTGGTGACTACCTTGCCATTGTTACTTTAGGTTTTGGTGAAATCGTTCGTTTAGTTGTTCTTAACTCAACTTGGAGTAAAGGCCCCAATGGAATTGCAAACATTCCAATGCCTCCAGATATTGGACCACTCAAGTTTAAGTTAGATGATCAGAAAGTATTTTTCTGGGTCGTTGTAGTCATGATCTTGCTGACTATTTGGATGATTCGACGCCTTAGCGTTCGTCGCCCTGGTCGAGCATGGGAGGCAATCCGCCAAGATGAAGATGCAGCTGAGCTCATGGGTGTCCCAACTCTTAAATACAAGATCTGGTCATTTACATTAGGTGCAGCAGTTGGTGGAGCTGCTGGTGTTTTGTATGGTTCTAAGAACCTCTTTATTGCACCTGAAATGTTCACACTCAACGTCTCTATTTTGATTCTCTCTTGCGTGGTCTTTGGTGGAATCGGAAATATCTGGGGTGTCATTGTGGGAGCGACAATCCTTGGTTATCTTCCAGATCGCATTCGTTTCATCTCTGATGCACGTCTTTTGGTTTTTGGAACTGTTCTAGTAGTAGTTATGAACTTTCGCCCAGATGGATTGCTACCACGTAAAAAGCGTGAGAAGGCAATTGTTAAGAAAGGGGTACATGCATAATGGCTGAGACACTTCTTTCACTGGAAAACGTCACAATGAAATTCGGTGGCGTTACGGCTCTAGGTGATGTAAATCTTGAGGTCAAAAAGGGTGAAATTCTTGCGTTAATTGGTCCTAACGGTGCTGGTAAGACAACTGTCTTCAATGTGGTTACTGGTGTTTACACTCCAACAAGTGGGACCATCACTTTTGCTGGAACAAAGATAGTTAAACAAAAGCGTTTTCAAATCACCCAGATGGGAATAGCTCGTACTTTCCAAAATATTCGTTTATGGGGAGATATGACAACTCTTGAAAACGTGATTACTGCAACTGATGCCCATAAAAAGAGTGGATTAGTTGGAGCCCTATTCGGTCTACCACGGGCTCGTCGTGAAGAGCGAGAGAACCGAGAACGTGCACATGAAATCTTGAAGTTCATTGGAATTGATGAGTATTCAGATCGTTTGGCGAAGAACTTGCCATATGGCGTTCAGCGCCGCCTTGAAATCGCTCGTGCTATGGGAACTAACCCTCAGCTACTTCTTCTAGATGAACCTGCTGCTGGTTTTAATCCGGCTGAAAAAGTGGAGTTGGCCGCATTGATTAAGCGCATCCGCGATGCCGGTTACACCGT
>JAGWYO010000064.1 GCA_018969355.1 Actinomycetales bacterium | reverse complement strand
TGGCAGCAAGTTCTAACTAAGGGAGAATATGACAATGGCAAAGATCGTGGTCGATGTGATGTTGAAGCCAGAGATTCTTGACCCACAAGGTAACGCTGTTGCATCTGCGCTTCCTCGTCTTGGATTTTCCTTTGCTACATCAGTGCGCCAAGGAAAGCGATTTGAAATTGAAGTTGAAGGCGAGCCTACAGCTGCACAGTTAGCTGAAGTTGAGAAAGCTGCTGAAGTTCTACTTTCAAATCCTGTTATTGAAAACTATGTTGTGAGAGTTGAAAAGTAATGAGGGTTGGAGTCATAACTTTTCCGGGCACACTCGATGATCGAGATGCTGCACGGGCAGTTGTAGTAGGAGGCTCGGAGGCAGTATCACTCTGGCACGCAGATGCTGATTTAAAGAATGTGGATGCAGTTATTTTGCCTGGCGGATTTTCATACGGTGATTATCTACGCTGCGGTGCTATTTCTCGTTTTGCACCTGTGATGCAGTTAGTAATTGAAGCTGCTGGTAAAGGAATGCCAGTTCTTGGTATCTGTAATGGCTTTCAAGTTCTCTGTGAGTCACATTTGCTTCCAGGTGCGCTCACGCGCAACTCAGATCTGCACTTTCTTTGCAGAGATCAAGAGATAGAAATAGTAAATAACACAACCCCGTGGACTTCATCCTATAAAGCTGGTGAAAAGATTGTCATCCCACTTAAAAACGGTGAAGGATCATTCCAATGCGATGATACAACTCTTGCCCAACTAGAAGGTGAAGGACGAGTGATTGCAAGATATGTGGGTCAAAACCCTAACGGGTCAAGGAATTTGATCGCAGGAATCACTAATGCACGTGGCAATGTGGTGGGCCTCATGCCTCACCCAGAGCATGCAATTGATGCACTAACTGGGCCATCTGCGCAGGGTCTTGGGTTCTTTACTTCAATCCTTAATGCGATGGTGAAGTAATGGCTCTAGATACAGTTGCAATTGCCCAATCGACTCCAGATAACACGCAACCATTTGCTGAACTGGGGTTAAAGCCTGATGAGTATGCACGTATTAAAGAAATCTTAGGCCGTCGCCCAACATCGTCTGAGTTGGCAATGTATTCAGTGATGTGGTCTGAGCACTGTTCTTATAAATCATCAAAAGTGCATTTGAAGCAGTTTGGAGAAAAAGCACCAAAGTCAGATGCATTGCTAGTTGGCATTGGTGAAAATGCTGGCGTTATTGATGTTGGTCAAGGTTATGCAGTTACTTTTAAAATTGAATCCCACAACCATCCTTCATTTATTGAACCGTATCAAGGCGCAGCAACTGGTGTGGGTGGAATTGTTAGAGACATTTTGACAATGGGTGCACGCCCAATTGCAGTAATGGACCCACTGCGCTTTGGTCCAGCAGATGCCCCAGACACACGACGCGTTTTACCTGGCATAGTTGCTGGTATAGGTGGATATGGAAACTGTTTAGGTTTACCAAATATTGGTGGGGAAGTTGTCTTTGATGAAACCTATATTGGTAATCCATTAGTTAACGCTTTATGTGTCGGCGTGATGAAACATAGCGATATTAAGTTAGCGAAAGCTGTCGGTGCCGGAAATCTTGTTGTTCTCTATGGCGCCAAGACTGGCGGAGATGGAATTGGCGGAGTCTCAGTACTTGCTTCTGAAACCTTTGGCGCTGGTGGTTCTACTAAGCGCCCCAGTGTTCAAGTGGGAGATCCATTTGTTGAAAAGGTATTAATTGAATGTTCTCTTGAAATCTTTGCGCAAGATTTAGTTGTCGGCATCCAAGACCTTGGCGGAGCAGGCTTATCGTGTGCAACGAGTGAATTAGCCTCAGGTGGTAGCGGCGGCATGAAAGTAGCCCTGGACAAGGTTCCTTTGCGCGATCCATCCCTTTCTCCTGAAGAGATTTTGATGTCAGAGTCACAAGAGCGCATGTGTGCCATCGTTGAACCCAGCAAGATCAATCGATTCTTAGAAATCTGTAAGAAGTGGGATGTCACAGTAACTGTCATTGGAGAAGTAACTGATGGGGATAGATTAGAAATCACATGGAATTGCGAGGTAATCGTCAATGTTCCACCTCGCACAGTTGCTCACGAGGGTCCGGTTTATAACCGCCCACTTGCACAGCCTGCATACATCGATCAAGTGAATTCACAAAAAGTAAATGTTCCTATGCCAAGCGGGGCAGCTGAAATAAAAGCTGCAGTTCTTAAACTTGCAGGAGCGCCTAACTTGGCAGATAAATCCTGGGTTACTGCTCAATATGATAAATATGTTCAAGGAAATACTATTCAAGCTCAGCCTGATGATTCAGGAATGGTTCGACTTGATGAGAGCACACATCTAGGTGTTGCAATTTCAACGGATGCAAATGCGAACTGGTCATATTTAAATCCTTATCAAGGAGCAAAGCTTGCGCTAGCCGAGGCTGCACGAAATATTGCAACTGCTGGTGCTAGACCACTTGCAGTTACTAACTGTCTTAACTTTGGATCTCCTGAAGATCCAGGAGTGATGTGGCAGTTTGCGCAATCCGTGCGCGGTTTAGCCGATGGTTGCCTAGAGATGGGCTTGCCTGTTACGGGCGGCAATGTTTCTTTTTACAACCAGACCGGCTCAGTTGCTATCTTGCCGACACCAGTTATTGGTGTTTTGGGAGTAATTCAAGATGTTCGCAAACGAACTCCGATGAGTTATAAGACAAGTGGCCTGGAACTGTTTTTACTGGGAGAGACAAAAGAAGATTTAGCAGGAAGTGAATGGGCTTTCTTGCATGGTCAGCGCGTTGGGCAGTCACCAGATGCTGATTTAGCCCGTGAAATGCGCCTGATTGAACTACTTCTAGAGGGCAATGCTTTCTTTAGCGCTGCACATGATTTAAGCCAGGGCGGACTATCGGCCGGAT
>JAGWYO010000063.1 GCA_018969355.1 Actinomycetales bacterium | reverse complement strand
AGATTTGCGTCAGCTGCAGAAGAATTACTCTTTGCCTATGAGCGCTTAACTGCTCTGCAAGTGCGTTACCCAATGCGTGGCATAAAGGGTCCAGTTGGAACTGCGCAAGATTCAATTGACTTACTTGGTTCAATTGATGCCCACACACAATTAGAAAACACAATTGCAAAAGAGCTGGGCTTTAACCGTGTTCTAGATTCAACAGGTCAGATTTATCCTCGCTCCTTTGATTATGATGTTGTTACAACACTTGTTCAGCTTGCATCATCACCTTCCTCTCTTGCCACATCTATTCGCTTGATGGCAGGGGCTGAACTTGTCACTGAAGGATTTAAAGCTGGCCAAGTTGGTAGCAGCGCAATGCCACACAAGATGAACACACGCTCGTGTGAGCGAGTAAATGGTTTAGCCGTTGTGCTTCGCGGGTATGCATCCATGGTCAGTGAATTAGCTGGGGATCAATGGAATGAAGGCGATGTTTCTTGTTCTGTAGTTCGCCGTGTTGCAATGCCTGATTCTTTCTATGCAATGGATGGCCTTCTAGAAACCATGCTCACAGTTCTAGATGAGTTCGGAGCATTTCCAGCAGTAATAGCTGCTGAATTAGAGCGTTATCTGCCTTTCTTGGCCACAACGAAGATTTTAATGGCAGCAGTTAAGGCCGGCGTTGGTCGCGAAGTTGCCCATGAAGTTATTAAGGAACATGCAGTTAAAGCAGCGCTCGGAATGCGAGAAGGTAAGAAGAACTCACTCCTTGATGATTTAGCTGCAGATGATCGCTTGCCTCTAGATCGCGCAGCATTAGATGTACTCATTAGCACCCCACTTGAATTTACTGGCGAAGCTCGCCAACAAGTTGCTCGAGTTGTTAATCGCATTGACGCGATTACTTCCGCGCATCCTGCCGCAGTGCAGTACAAGCCCGGCTCTATTAGGTGAGCGGCTTCGGCCTAGCTGGTCCACCGCCAGCACCGAAGATTTCTGGGTGGACACACCTGCGCACCGGAAAAGTTCGAGACTTATACACAAATGATTTAGGAAATATTTTACTTGTTGCATCTGATCGCATCTCTGCTTATGACTGGGTAATGCCGACAGAGATTCCAGGGAAAGGTGCGGTACTCACACAACTATCTTTATTCTGGTTTGATTTACTAGAAGATATAATTCCGAACCATATTCTTTCAACCGATGTTCCAGAAATTGTGGAAGATCGCGCAATTATTGTTCAACCACTAGAAATGTTTGCAATTGAATGTGTTGCACGTGGTTATCTAACTGGCAGTGGCTGGAGTGAATACAAGGAAAATAGCGCGGTGTGTGGAAATGTTTTACCGGCAGGATTACTAGATGGATCAGAGCTTCCTAACAGCGTTTTCACACCAGCGACAAAGGCAGAGATTGGTGATCACGATATAAATATTGATTTTGATGCTGCATCAAAAATTGTTGGTGCCAAGGATGCAACCGAGCTGCGTGACTTAACTTTAAAGCTCTATGACACTGCGGCAGATTTTGCTAAGAGCCGAGGCATTATTGTGGCTGATACTAAATTCGAATTTGGGCGGAATGTGTCCGGAGACATCGTCTTGGGCGATGAAGCTCTGACCCCTGATTCATCTAGGTTTTGGGATCAATCCACATGGGTGCCAGGTGGCACACAGCCCTCATTTGATAAACAGTTTTTACGTGACTACCTCGTAGCCAGTGGATGGGATAGAAATAGCCCACCACCTGAGCTACCAGCAGAGATCGTAGAAAAGACGGCACAACGTTATGAAGAAGCTTTTTATCGTTTAACTGGCAGCAAGTTCTAACTAAGGGAGAATATGACAATGGCAAAGATCGTGGTCGATGTGATGTTGAAGCCAGAGATTCTTGACCCACAAGGTAACGCTGTTGCATCAGCCCTACCTCGCCTTGGATTCTCCTTTGCCAAATCAGTGCGCCAAGGAAAGCGATTTGAAATAGAAGTTGAAGGCGAGCCAACGGCTGCTCAATTAACTGAAGTTGAAAAAGCTGCTGAAGTTCTACTTTCTAATCCAGTTATTGAAAACTACGTTGTGAGAGTTGAAAAGTAATGCGCGTTGGAGTCATAACTTTTCCGGGCACACTCGATGATCGAGATGCTGCGCGGGCGGTTGTAGCAGGAGGGTCAGAAGCTGTTTCTCTTTGGCATGCAGATGCTGATTTAAAGAACGTGGACGCAGTTATTTTGCCGGGTGGATTTTCATACGGTGACTATCTGCGCTGCGGTGCTATTTCTCGTTTTGCGCCGGTAATGCAGTTAGTAATTGATGCTGCAGGTAAAGGGATGCCTGTCCTTGGTATCTGTAATGGCTTTCAAGTTCTCTGTGAGTCACATTTGCTTCCAGGTGCGCTCACGCGCAACTCAGATCTCCATTTTCTTTGCAGAGATCAAGAGATAGAAATAGTAAATAACACAACCCCGTGGACTTCATCCTATAAAGCTGGCGAAAAGATTGTCATCCCACTTAAAAACGGTGAAGGATCATTCCAATGTGATGATACAACTCTTGCCCAACTAGAGGGTGAAGGCAGAATCATTGCTAGGTATGTGGGCCAAAACCCTAACGGGTCAAGGAATTTGATCGCAGGAATCACTAATGCACGCGGCAACGTTGTGGGGCTTATGCCTCACCCAGAGCATGCAATAGATGAGTTAACGGGGCCATCTGCTGCGGGCCTTGGCTTCTTTACTTCAATTCTTAATGCAATGGTGAAGTGATGGCTCTCGATACTGTCCTTATTGCCCAATCAACTCCAGATAAGGCGCAACCATTTGCTGAACTGGGTTTAAAGCCTGATGAGTATGCACGTATTAAAGAAATCTTAGGCCGTCGCCCAACATCGTCTGAGTTGGCAATGTATTCAGTGATGTGGTCTGAGCACTGTTCT
>JAGWYO010000003.1 GCA_018969355.1 Actinomycetales bacterium | reverse complement strand
AGGCCACAAAATCCACATCTCGTTAACTTGGGATGGGAATTCAACAAAGTCACGCTGAACACTTGTTCCTGAAACACGTGGGTATTTCACTTGTGAGAGAAGACCATGCAAAGCATGACCGAACTCATGAAAGAGAGTTGTTGTTTCAGAGAAAGTTAGCAACGTTGGTTTTTCAGCGGGAGGCTTTGGAATGTTGAGGTTGTTAACCACTACAGGCAGTTGATTGAAAAGAAAGTTCTGATCAACCAAAGTATTCATCCAGGCACCACCACGCTTTGAATCACGTGTGTAGAAGTCACCGATGAAAAGTCCTAGCTTTGAGCCATCTTCGTTAAAGACTTCAAATGCACGGGCTTCTGGGTGGTAAGTGACGAAATCAGGACGCTCTTTAAAAGTGATACCGAAGAGTTTGTTTGCTGCAAAGAAAATTCCATTCTTTAACACTGATTCGAGTTCAAAGTAGGGGCGCATTTTGCTTGTATCGATATTGTATTTTTCTAGGCGAACTTGTTCTGTGAAAAAGCCCCAGTCCCAACTTTCAATATCAGCACCTGCTGATTTCTTAAGATCATCTGCTTCTGCCTTGGCATTTCGCACAGCTGCCGGCGCAATCTTTCGAAGCATTGCATGGACGTTGTCTGGATGTTCTGCAGTTTGCACAGCAATCACATGCTCGGCATGGGTGTTTTTACCAAACAACTTGGCACGCTCTGCACGTAGCTTGACTACTTTGAGAATGACAGGCTTGTTGTCATTTTCGTTCGGGCGATTAGCTTTAACCAGGGAATCTTGCATGATTTTCTGGCGAAGGGCCCTGTTAGTGAGAGAATCCAGGACTGGATTTCCAGAGAAATTAACCATTCCGATAAGCCACTTACCTTCATGGCCACGATCTTTTGCAGCAGCTGCAGCTGATGCGATTTCATTCTCGCTCAAACCATCGAGCTCTTCGATGGTCTCAACTAAAACGGCTAAGTCATTGGTGTCAGCTAAAACATTTTTGGAGAACTGTGTTTCTAACTTTGAGAGCTCTTCATTGAGCTCTTTGAGGCGATCGCGCTCTGATTGAGATAAATGCGCTCCGGCGTGGATGAGATCTTTGTAGTAGCGCTCAAGTAGCCAAGCATCTTCAGAATTTAATCCAAGAGATTCACTGTTATCGTAGAGAGATTTGATACGAGCATAGAGAGCGGGATTTAGATTGATTGCATCCTGATGAGCGGCAAGCTTGGGTGCCATCTCTTCTTCAATTTTATCCAGAGTATCGTTGGTATCACTCGATGATTTGTTAAAAAAAACTAATAGCGTGCGCATTAACATCTGCCCACTTTTTTCCAAAGCAACAATCGTGTTCTCAAAAGTTGCAGCACCTGGTGTGTCCAGGATTGCCTGAACTTCTGCTAACTGTTGGGTGCAGCCCTCATAGAAAGCGGGTAGGTAGTGCTCTTCTTTTATGAGCGCAAAAGGTGGCAGCTCATAATCAAGTGTGCTTCTGTGAGCAAATGGGTTCGCGAGTGTCATGGCGCAAACCCTATCGAGAATCTCTGATTATCGAGGTCGGCGGCGACGCTGACTTGAGTTCGGACGAGGGCGCTTATTGCCACCACTGCGTACTGATTTTTCAACGATTGGCTGGATGTATGGGACACCAGAAGGCTCTTGTGCACCAGTGATCTTCATTAACTCAGTGCTCAGTGGAGTAACACCAACAAATTTTGGAGTAACACCAGCACGTGAAGTAAGTCCACCAATTGATTTTTGCTGCTTAGTTGTAGCAATTGTTACAACAGTTCCAGCTTCACCAGCACGTGCTGTTCGGCCTGCGCGGTGTAGATAATCTTTGTGATCTGTAGGTGCATCAACGTGCACAACAAGTGAGATTCCATCAACGTGGATTCCACGTGCTGCAACATCTGTTGCAACAAGTGCTGCATTAGCTGAGTCCTTGAAGAGTGCAAGAGTGCGAGTACGAACGGCTTGAGATTTACCACCATGCAGTGCACCAACTGCAACACCTGCATGAGCTAGTTTGTCAGCTAAGCGATCAGCGCCGCGTTGAGTCTTGACGAACATAATTGTTTTACCATTGCGTGCCGCGATTTGGCTTGTGATGTCATCTTTATCGCTTGGGTTCATAACAAGAACGAAGTGCTCCATAGTTGCAACAGATGCACGGTCATTTTGTAGTGAGTGAGTCTTTGGGTTCTTCAAGTACTGACGAACTAATGAATCAACACCACGATCAAGTGTTGCTGAGAACAACAGACGCTGTCCATCAAGTTTTCCTTGATCTAGAATCTCTTTAACTACCGGCAAAAATCCCATGTCAGCCATTTGATCGGCTTCATCAAGGACAGTGATCTGTAGGTGATCGAGTTGAACTTCACCCTTATTTAATAGATCGATTAAACGACCAGGTGTTGCAACGAGAATCGCTGTTGCACGGCGCATGGCAGTGATCTGCTTTGCATATGACATTCCACCGGCAACAACAACTGATTCGTGACCAATTGAGCGAGCAAGTGGCCTTAAGACTTCATCAATTTGCTGAGCAAGCTCACGTGTTGGGGTTAAAACCAAAGCAAGTGGCTTATGTGGCTTTGCAACCTTGCCGTTGAGGTTATTCAGAAGTGCTAAACCAAAAGCAAGAGTCTTACCTGAACCCGTTTGTCCTCGGCCCAATATGTCATAGCCAGCTAGCGCATCTGGCAATGTTGCAATTTGGATTGGGAATGGATGCATGATTGCCTGCTTTGCAAGGGCATTTACTAGGGGAGCGGCAATTCCAAGATCGCTGAAAGTTGTTGATATTTCAGTCAGTGGAGTCGCATCCACCAAGTTGGCATCAGCCAAATTTATTGAGATGTAGTTATCGTCAGCACCAAAATCGATGGCAGCATTGGTATGTGTTTTTGATGAACGCTTAAAATCATCACGAGCATAGGCTGGTGAATCATTACGGCGATCACGAACTGGACGCTCTGCACGGAAGTTAGCTGCGCGAGTATCAGGTGCTTCGCTGCGCTTCTTTGGACGTGTTGGATCAAACTTTTCTACCTTACGTGGCACAAAGTTTGGACGACCATCATTATTACGTGAAACCTTTGCTTTGGCTGCATCACGGCGATTAGTTGGACGAGTATCTGATGCCTTGTATTCGCTCTTTTTGAACTCTGGCTTCTTGTATTCAGATTTTTTGTTCTCTGGCTTAACAAACTCTTTTTTCTTATCAAAGGCACGCTTAGTGCGATCATCGCGTTGTGCTACAAATTTCTTAGCGCGGCTCTCTGGTCGCCGTGATTGTTCAATGCGTGCTGCGCGCTCTTCTGGGGCCTCAATCGGACGTGGCTTGGAGGCAGTCTTTTCTTGGAAGCGCTTTGCACGAAGCTTTGAGCGATCAGTTAAACGCTCTTGCTTTTTTGATTGTGTTGATGAATCAACATCTAAATAGCGACGAGTTGATGCAGGCTTACCTGTTTTAGAAGTAGTTGCAGCGCTCTTGCGTGCATTCTTTTGTGCAGTTGTGTGACGAGCTTTTGGGCCGGCTGCTTTAAAGGCAGCTTTTTTGGCGCGCTTAGGCTTACCAACTGATGCAGCGCGACGGGCTTTTCCGGGCGCTGAAGTACGCGGTGTTAATGACATAGAAATACATACCAATCGAGACGACAAGCGCGTCTCGGGTGTGATCGGCGCTCAAAGGCCATCAGGGTGGTGATAAGACTCGCATGTAGTGCTGCATGTGCAGCACTTAGGGGAAGTTCTTTGATGCGGTTGCACCAACGGGTTAATTCTACCGTGGATTATTGCTTCTCTTTACCATCAACTTCATCGGCCAATGCTTTCACATTTGGCCGTGGAATACGTGGAATGTCACCTTTGGTCAGCCTTCTCCATAAGTAAAAGGAAACCCCTGCAAAAAATGGCCACTCAAATGTGTAAACCCATGCACGCCAATTACCTTCTTGCGCACGTCCAAACTCAAACCAACCTGCCCACAGACAGAGGGGGACTACCACAAATAAAGAAATATTAAGAATACGTTTTTGTTTAACATTAAGCGGCGGTGTTGCTGAATCATCGCTCACCCAATCGGGTGCTTCAAAACCTTCTTCTTTAGGCATTTTCGCCAGCTAACGCAGCATCAAAATCACGTGACTTTTTCTCTTCAGATTTAATCCAGTGATAAACAGCAAAGGAGATCCAAATTGCATCAATAATCATTGAGCCTGCCCACATAAAAGATCCACCTTGGCGTTGATCATTGAGTGAGTACATGTCATCGTATAAAGAGCCAGGTGCGGTATAAATAAAGAAGCCGGTCAACGTTTCTGGCACCATCATGAGAAATAGTGCAATCACAGAGAGCGCTGGTGTTACGCGCCGCCCATCCAAATTTCGATCAAGTAAGTTGAAATAAAATAGGTATGGCAAGAGTAAATAGAGGCCAACTTCCACATAAGTATGAGCCCAAGGATTATCCATAATGAACTTATGCGGAACCGGTAAGTGCACACCAATCATTAGAGCGGCATATGCAAACCAACTTACAAAAGGGTTTGTAGCGGTACTAAAAAACTTGTTTGTGGGATGGAAAGATTTTGGTGTACCTAATACCAATAGCGGGCCAGTAATCATCATTAACGTGATGTGCTGGAGCATATGCAGTGAAAAATAGTCCATTGCGCGAGCGCCAATGGGAGTAAGAATTACTGAGAGTGCACTGAGAATTCCTGAATAGAAAAAACTTTTTTGCTTTGCAGTGATCGTGCCTTTGGGTTGGCGTGCATATAGATATGTGAGAAGTAATAGTGGCAGCACAATCTCTGGAGCTAATTGCCAAGAGCCCCATATTCCAACTTCATGATGATGCATCTCCATAAGTTGAAAGGCTAGCCCTCAGGGCAGCGGTGAGAAAGGAAAATCCTTTATAAATGCGCTTCCATTCCAGGGGATACCCCCGTATCCTGCTGTGAACGGGCTCACAGTCTTATGTGAGCGGTCTGTGTTTCAAACACATGCCAACTGGGAGGGAGCTGTATGAATAAGCGGGTTCTTGCCGTACTTGGAACTGTGATTCTTGGTGCTGGCGTAATTGCCGGCATCGGAACATATGTTGCGGCCGCAAAAAACGATTCAAGAGTTTTAGAGGCAACGCCAGCAGGAACAATGGTTACACCACAGGGAACGTTGCCACATGCAACTTTAGCTATCTCGGTTTATCCAGACAGCATGGCCGGTAGTCATGGTGATAACGGCGGTGCTCACCCTGGTTATGTCACATACGGGCCGGTAACTAATTTTGAAGTTCCAGCACATTCAGTCATCACAATGACTGTTACAAATTATGACGGTGGCGAAAGTTTAAATAATGATTACTTCGCCAGAGTTCGTGGAACTATCGATGGCTCAGCAACACTTAACGGGCAACGTATGACACAGATCTCTCCCGATGCAGTTGGTCATACCTTCACCGTCCATGGATTAGCTGTTGGCCAAGATGAGTTTTTTGTAAGTGTCCCAATGAAGGCAGTTGCAGAAGAAGATATGCCAGAAGAGGGGTACACATCAAAGCCAAATGTCACAGTATTTACATTTATCACTGGTGGACCTGGTGAATACATTTGGAACTGCGAGTATCCATGTGGTGACGGAACTATCGCCAAGTTCGGTGCAGCGATGTCAACAATGGGATATATGTCCGGCCACTTTACGGTGAAGGGATAAGGTGCCATGAGTAATTTAATGTCACCTAAATCTCCACAATGGTGGAAAAAGGATGATGTCAAGAAAACTTTTATCCTCTGGATACTCTGTACGGCAGTAATTGGTTATGTTGGTGTTGAATTTCATGTTCGCAATTTGGTTAATCCAGCTTCAGAGACTATGTCAAGCATTATTACTTTAATGCGTGTATTTACTTGGGCAGCCGCTCCGGTTGCAGGACTTGTGTCAGCTATTTCTATTACGGTTTTAACGTCTAAGCGTCATTATGGTGATAATCCGCCAGCAGAAGCTGATCACGAGATTCGTAATTCTCCAAAAGCTGCAGCCGTTTGGATAGTTATTTCTGGTCTATTGTGTTTATTTGCACTTGTTGCTGGATTAATAGTTCTTCAACAGGACAATGAAGCCATCCTTGATTCCAAGGCTATTCAAGTCAATGTTACTGGCCAACAATGGCTATGGAACTTTGATTATGAGAACGGAGCTCGAAGCGAAGATCTTTATCTTCCAGTTGATAAGCCAGTTGTTTTCCATATTACTAGCGTGGATGTTAAGCATTCATTCTGGGTAGTTCAAATGGGAATCAAGATGGACGCAAATCCAGGCTACACAACTGAGACCGCTGTAACTCCGAACAAGATTGGTGTATTTGATGTTCGATGTGCTGAGCTGTGTGGATTACTACATGCATACATGCAAACAAAAGTTCACGTACTAAGTCAGGCTGATTACGACGCATGGTTAAGTGCACACGGAGCAACGGAAGCAGGCGCATAATGACAACACTGACTCAACAGAAAGAAGTGGCACCTAAAAAGTCAATTATTGAGAAACTCAATGTCTTTACAGCACTTGCATTAGGAGTCATTAGTGCAATTGTTGTTTGGAGAATTTCATTAGCTTTGTTGCCTCAGGATTCTGAAAGTGCACGATTGTTTTCTCGTGAAGACAAGATCACACTTCTTTCGATGTGTGCTTGGTTTGTTGGTTTCATGACTGGCATTGGTGCACTTGTTGGACCATTCCGCTGGTTGATGGGTAAAGATTTATCTCATTCCGAGAATATGTTTTTGGCCGGAGAAAACATGGGTCCAAAGCGATATTTCCGCTACACAACTGATCATAAAGTTGTTGGTATTCAGTATCTCTTCATCACAATCTTGATTTTCTTCTTAGGTGGCGGATTAGCGATGCTAATTCGTACAAATCTTGGAACACCTGAAGGTGGCTGGTTACATGCTCAGGCGTATAACTCAGTCGTAGGAACACATGGAATTTTAATGATCGTAGGAACAATTATCATGGTTACAGGTCCATTCGGTAACTTCATCATGCCAATCATGATTGGCGCTAGAGATATGGCTTTTCCTCGCCTCAATGCATTGAGTTTCTGGCTCATTGTTGCAGCTGCGGTGCCACTTATCTGGGGTCAATTTATTGGTGGGATTACAACTGGTTGGTCTGCTTATAACCCATTAGCTGGTCAAGCACCTTTGGGCATGGATGGTTACATTATGTACATCTGTATTTTCGCAATTTCAACTATGGTTGCTGGAGCAAATATCACCACGACAGTTGTCAAAATGCGCGCTAAGGGAATGACTTGGAACCGCACGCCAATCTTTATCTATGGCGTTGTGGCTTCAGTAGCACTTGCGTTACCAGCTTTCCCAGTGTTTTTCCTGTCACAAGTTTTGTCTGCATTTGACCGCGCTTTAGATACATCTTTCTACAATACCGCTGGCGGTGGTAGTGGCTGGTTATATGAGAATTTATTTTGGATCATGGGTCACCCAGAAGTTTATGTAATTTTAATTCCTGCAATTGCGGCATTAATGGAAATGGCGCCAGTGTTTACAAGACGCCCACTCTTTAGTTTCAATGTCGCAGTTCTAGGTATTGCTGGAATTTCAGGGTTATCAGTTTTGGTATGGGCTCACCATATGTATATCTCAGGATGGGCTCCATTACTAAATGCACCATTTATGTTAACGACAGAGTTAATTTCGATTCCAACGGGCATGTTGTTCTTGGTATTAGTTGGAACACTTTGGCGTGGTCGGATATGGATGACCATGCCGCTCATGTCAATCATGGCATTGTTATGGAACTTCATGATTGGCGGAGTAACTGGAATTTATCTTTCAGATGTTCCAGCTGATGCCTTCTTGCATGGTTCTATGTATGTGACCGCACACTTTCACTTCACATTAATGGGCGCTGGTTTAACAGGTGCTATAGCATCACTTGTTTACTGGTTCCCTAAGATGACAGGTCGCATGTTCGATAAGACTCTTAGTTGGATTGCCTTTTGGCTAGTTCAGATCGGATTCAATGTCGCCTTTATCGGCATGTTTTTGGTCGGTCTTGCTGGTCAGCCACGGCGTGTTGAGTCATATGCACCAACATTTAATACAGCCAACTTAGTAACAACTATTGGTGCCTACATAGTCATGATTGGAATGTTGGTTCTGCTTCATGGTGTGGTTTCATCTGCACTTAATGGAGTGAAAGCTCCAAAGAATCCTTGGCAAGCAAAGACATTGGAATGGACGGTTGACTATCCAATTCCTCTTGAGAACTTTGATGTTCTTCCAACAGTCACCACGGATGCATACGGTTACGGAAAGGCAAAGTCATGAGCGTAGAAACACATGCACACCATGAACATCCCGATGTAGTTGGGAGTCGTAATCGTCTTGGCGTGATTTTATTGCTAGTTGCAGATGTTGCATTTGCACTCAGTATGGTTTTTGTTTATTTCTACTTACGTGGACAAAACGTCAATGATATGTGGCTTCCTGCCGCAACTGCCGAACGTCCAGCTATCGAACCATTATCTGCTAGCCCAGGGTGGACAGTTACCGCGATTGTTGCATTTGGTTTACTCGCACACGTTTATGGGTTAAAAGGCGCGCAATCGCAAAATCAAACTCAATTGAAATTAGGTTCACTTGTAGCACTCGTTGTGTCAGTCGTCGCAATGGTCTACCAGTACAACACAATTTCAACAGCCCCTTTTACATTCTCAGACGGTGCATACGTTTCATGTTTCTATATGTTTACAATCTTGAACATGGTGCACATTCTTTTGACCGTCTTCATCTCCCTTGGAAACTGGAATCGTGCACGTCTGGGTCTCTATGTTGCTAATTTCTGGCATGTTGATATCGTGAGAATATGGTGGATCTGGATGGTTGTGTCATCATTGTTAGGTGCATTCTCACTCAGCTACCCATAAAAACAGCTCTAACTGGATCAGCCTCTACATCGCCTTAGGCGTTGTCTGGGGCTGTTCCTTTATCTTCATCAAAATGGGTCTGGAGTTCCTCACCCCTATCGGCGTGGCTTTTGGCCGTGTTTGCCTAGGTGCACTCACCTTGGTTTTTTGGGCTCGCTATAAGGGAATTGAGCTCCCTAAAGATAAGAAACTGTGGCTGCATTTATGGGTTGTGGCTTTGCTATTAAATGTAATTCCAGGATTTCTTTTTGCATTTGCTGAAACAAAAGTCACTTCCATATTGGCTGGAATCATTAATGCCGTCACACCATTAATGACTTTGCTAGCAATCATGATCGCATTCCGTGAAGAGAAGCCTAAAAACTACCAAGTTGTAGGTCTACTACTCGGTTTTGTTGGTGTTCTGACTGTTTTAGGCGCGTGGCAAGGTTTAGGTGCCAATCCAATCGGTGCAGTACTCGCTCTGTTATTAGCAGTTACTTGTTACGGAGTTTCTTTTCCTTATTCGCGCAAATATGTTTTGCCGCATAAATTAAGGCCAGAAGCAATTGCAGCAGCACAAGTCTCAACTGGCGCTCTAACACTTTTACCTTTCTATCTCATTGATGGAATTGCAAAAGATGAATATCGACCAGGACCAGTCCTTGCAATGATTGCCCTTGGTGTATTTGGTAGCGGATTTGCTTATATCTGGAACTTTAAAATTATTGAGGCGGCAGGCAGTGCCATTGCGAGCACTGTTACGTATGTGACACCATTTGTCGCTGTCATTGTTGGAATTATCTTTCTAGGTGAATCTATTGTTTGGAATGAGCCAGTAGGCGCACTAATAGTTTTATTAGGCGCAGCTATTGGCCAACAGCGCATTAAGATTTTTAATCGATCGTAAATCCATCTTTAATCGGACCTAAATCAATTCCAGCAGCAGTGTGGTCACTTTGCTCCCCACGAGCTAATTGGGCAGCATGGGCTTTGTTATGCCAGCGCTCTTCAATATTGCCGTATTTCCACAGTAGCAATGCCACCGTCCAGACCACAACAAAAGCAGCCACAATGAAGTACCCAGCACTGTTTAAGTTAAAAGCTAATGCGTAGTCCCAGAAGCCACCGGTCAGGTTTAACTGTCGTGCAAAGACTTGGCAGAGTTCTAGTCCTCCTACAAACAAAGCAACAGCCACGGAGAGTCCAGTAATAATGATGTTGTAATAAACTTTGCGCACCGGCTTTGAAAAAGCCCAACCATATGCAAAGTTCATAAATGAACCATCGATAGTGTCAAGCAGGCTCATTCCTCCAGCAAAGAACAAGGGCAAGGAAAGAATCGCCCACCATGGTAGGCCGGCAATAACTGAAGTTCCCGCCAGAACTAGCAAACCAATTTCAGTTGCGGTGTCAAAACCTAGACCAAAGAGAATTCCAAGGGGATACATCTTCCACGATGCATCTATGCGTCGGGCAATTGGTCCAAAGAAGCGCATGAGCAAACCACGAGAATTTAAGTGCTTTTCTAATTCTGCTTCGTTATATGCACCTTTACGCATTTGGATAAAAACGCCAATAATCGAAACCAAGATTATCAAATTAAGAATTGCAATCAGCATCAGGAAAGTTCCACTTACGGTCGTACCGATAAGTCCGGTGTAGTGATGGAGTTGAGAGTCTTCGTCTTTAAGTTGTGAACCTAGCGCTTTAATTCCAAAATTAAGTAGAATTGCAAGAGCTGCAACAACTGATGAATGGCCTAGTGAAAAAAAGAATCCAACAGCTAATGGACGCTTTCCTTCAGACATTAACTTACGAGTCGTGTTATCGATGGCGCTAATATGATCTGCATCGAATGCATGTCGCATACCTAATGTGTAGGCAAGGGCTGCAGTGCCCCAACCGAAAAGAGTCCCATCACTTAATTCATAATTGCCGGTTGTTGCTTTCCACATTAATACAGCTCCAGCTAAGTGCAGAAAGAGAATGAAGCCAAACATGGCGGCCATGCGGCGCCACTCATCACGGGTAAGCATCTGTGTCAGCGGGGTGCGCTCAAGCGGCTTGACTACGACGTTCACGTTAGCCCCCCCTAGTTGCGAATGATTTGCAGGTAGAAAGCGTAAGTCAGGCTCAGGGGGCTGTCTATTTGAAACAAGTTTAAGGTTGGCAGATGAGGTTATGGCTAGTTTGCGCCCTAGTTCTAGGGCTGATGCCACCGGTAGCGGCCCCAGCCCAGGAGTGCACCTTCTCAGCTGGCTGGGTGAGAACTGAAAATGCAAAGGCTGGAAATAAAGGCTGGGATATAGATGTCCCCATGCGCTTTAGTGCAGATTTCTCACGACGCAAAGAAGTTAAACGGGTTGAAGGCTATTTTGATCAGACAAGTATTGGCTGCGGCCATAGTGCAACATTGCACATTGTTGGTGCAAAAACTGCAGATATCTCGCTCTATCGAATTGGATACTACAAAGGAGCTGGCGCTCGCTTAATCACAACGATTAAAAATGCAAAGCAAATTACGGCAACGCAATCAACGCCACCAGGTCAGTACTTAGTCAAATTAAAGTCGCCAGGCTACCGATCATCATTTGTCCCACTTCTGATTACAGGGCAAGTACCCAGCGATGTAACTTTTATTTCTTCAGTCTTAACTTGGCAGGCATATAACCAGTGGGGTGGAGCATCACTGTATAAAGGTGCTGATGGGCACAGAGAAACTCGAGCGACATCTGTTTCATTTAATCGTCCATATGATGGTGATGGTGCTGGGCAGTTTAGATATATGGAACAGCCTCTTGTTCAGTTAATGGAACAACTCAGCTTGGATATAAACTACATAACAGATGTTGATTTAGATAAAGCACCCGAGATTAATTCTGCATCAATCGTGTTGGGTGGACACAGTGAATTCTGGACACAATCAATGCGCGATGTAATTGAGAAAGAAATCAACCAGGGCACGAACTTATTAGTCTTTGGTGGCAATACCGCATATGCAAAAACAGATCTAATTGACCGAACAATGAGTAACAGGATTCCTTATCGCGATATTAATCAACCAGAATCAAGTTTCTTAGGATCTGCGTTTTTTGCAGTAGGAATCAAAAAAGATTTAGAGGTTCAAGCCACAGATAGGTGGCCTTTTAAAGTTGTTGCTAAAGTCGGCACAATTAAGGGGATTTATGGCTATGAAGCAGACACGGCGATGGGAACGAAAGGTCCTGGCGTTGAGGTGTTGGCACGGGCAACAATTAGCCCAACCGAGAAGGGTTTTGTTGCGATGAGCACCTACTACGCAGCACCTAGCGGGGCAGGAGTGTTAAACCTGGGCACCAATGCCTGGGTGTGCGCAATGGCTAATCGTTGCCCATGGGGACATCTCTTTGATGCAGTGAGCATGCAACACATTCGAAAAGTAACCATAGCAATTATTGAGCAATCTGGGCGAGAAAAGATTGGGAAATGGCGGGTGCCATATATCGATATTCCCACTCGTCCCTAAGAGTTAGCGTATAGAGTCACGCTTGTGAGTGAAGATGACGACATGGAAGAGCTCATCACCGAGGAAATGTTGTGGGATCGGATCCCTGACGTAGATGGCGAAGAACGTGCTAGTACATACTATGAATTAAGTGCGCGAATTTATGCACGTGGGCAATACGACGAAGCATTGGCGCTTGCTGAAACTGCACGCGATATTTACTCAACACTTGGAGACAGCGCACCAAGTGAAGGATTAGCTCAGGCGTACTCTGCAATCGGTTATAACTTAAATCAGTTAAAGCGTATGGATGAAGCTGCATCTGCAATGAGCAAAGCAGTCGAAATTTTACGCGAGAACAAATCACCGATTGCACTAGAACTTGCTTGCACCTTAGGTGAGTGGTGGTACACCTCAAAGCAGTATGACAAAGTTGTTGCAACAATGAATGAGTGCGCTCAAGAACATTTAGTAGATGGAAATGAAATTGGTGCTGCAAATGATCTACATCTCATAGGCTGCGCAGAACGTGAACTCAAAAACTATGAAAAATCTATTGACGCATTTAAAGAGGCCCGCGCACTATTTAAGCGAAACAAGGAAGTCATTCATGTTGCTCGCTGTGATCAAAAAATCGCATCTTGCTTAATTGAATTAGGTGAGGGCGAATTAGCCCTTGAAACTGCCCGCAAAGCAGTTGATGTCTTTGAGACAGGCCATGATCATCGTCGTGAAACTTTCGCTCAATTTGAATTCGGCAAGGCTCAGATTCTGCTCGAGAAATTCGATGAAGCATTAGCCACTTTGGAGCAAGTGCTCTCAGTGGTGAGCGAAGACGAACCTAAAGACTTCGAATTTATCGTCGATGTTGAGACAAGAATTGCAAAGATTATTCGCATGCAGGGCCGTACTGATGAGGCCGATGAGATTGAACGTCGCCTGAAATCAGTGCAGGAGACGCTAGATGAAGAGCCGCAGGTTTGATTGAGCATCTAAAGTCCCTGCCCCAGATCCGTATAACGATGGTTTGTTTGGGAAATATCTGTCGCTCACCAATGGCCGCAGCTGTTTTATCTAATCGCGCCGCTAATTGGATTAAACCCAAGATTATTGTTGATAGCTCTGGAACAAGTGCGTGGCATATTGGTCAAGGTGCACACCCAACTTCCCAGAAAACCTGGGAAAAAGCTGGATACAAGTACTCTCACTCCGCGCGCGATTTTAAGTCCAATGATTTCTTTGAAGCAGATTTAATTCTAGTCATGGATTCACAGAATTTTAGAAAGGTAATAGAACTTGCGCCAGATAATGATTCTCGGGGCAAAGTTTGCTATTTACGCTCCTTTGATCCAGCCTTATCGCACATTGATCCTGCTTCAGCACAATTCTTTGCATTAGAGGTCCCAGATCCATATAACCAATCCAGTGAAGTCTATGAAGAGACCCTCGTTATGATCGAGCGCGCCGTAGATGGCCTGTTGCAAGAACTATCGCACCCATAAGTGCGCCAAAGGCAGCGATAATGAGTGGCCACTGAATTTCTCCTTTACTCCACATCGCACCACCCCAAATGCCAGCCCCCAAGATGGCAAAGTTCATCGATGCTTGATAAACACCTTGAGCACGACCTCGATGAGATGCTTCACTCAATCCAGCGATCCACGCTTTGCCCACCCCATCAGTAAGTGCTGGAAATAATCCATACAGTGCTAAAGCAATGAGTGCAACGCTGTGATTATGCGTTAACCCTAAGGTTGCATAGGCCGCAGCAAATGCCACTAAGCCAACAGAATAGACAATTCTTGGTGAGAATGTGTCAGCGATAGCACCACCTGGATAAGCCGCTAACACCGTTACTGCACTAAAGAGCATATATGAGAGAACAACAGCTTGAGTAGAGAATCCAATGTCGTGTAGGCGCAGAAGTAACAACACATCAGGAATATTAGTTAACTGGATTAAAACTAAAAGTGTAATCGACTTCTTCAGCGCCGCTGGCAAAGGAGGATGTTTTATATGTACTTTAACTTCGACTTTTATTGGTTTTATAAAGTTTTCTTTTATAAACAAGGTGAGTAAGCCAGAAATTATTGCTGGAATCAATGCCCACATTGCAACTGCACGTACATCACCATCGAGCATTGCTAAGCCAAAAAGTGCAATACCTGGGCCTATTACCGCACCAATATTGTCACCAGTGCGATGAAAGCCAAAAGCCTTACCGAGGTGGGCTTTGTCTACTGAATCAGCGATTAAGGCATCACGTGGTGCACCGCGCATACCTTTACCAATGCGATCTGTAACTCGACCAAGAAAGACAAGTGGCCAAGTTGTAGCGATTACTACCAACGCCTTGCCAACACCAGCCAATGTGTATCCAGAAATAACAAAAGGCTTTCGCCCTAAGTGATCGCTGGATTTGCCGCTTATCAACTTGGTAAATCCTGCTGCAGCTTCGGCGCACCCCTCGATTAGGCCCAATGCTAAAGGAGCTGCCCCAATCACACCAGTGAGCAAAATTGGAAGGAGTGGATAAAGAAGTTCACTGGCTGCATCTTGAGCAAGTGAAACCATGGTCAGCAATATTAAATTGCGCGTTAGCCAGATTCTCTTCATTGCCGTAAGTGCTGCAATGCCCAGTGATACATAGCAATTGCCCCTGCAGCAGATGCATTCATAGATCTAGTTGAACCATATTGATTGATTTCATAGAGCGTTTCACACACTGCAATTCCTTCATCTGACATTCCTGCACCTTCTTGGCCAAAAAGGAGCACACATTTCTCAGGTAATTGCGCAGATTCCAACTGCTTAGATCCAGGAACGTTATCTATTCCAATAATTGGTAGGTCATTTTCTTTGCACCAGTGTGCAAAATCTTCAATCGTTGGATGATGATGGACGGTTAAGTACCTATCTGTCACCATCGCACCGCGCTTATTCCAATCACGTTTGCCAATGATGTGAACTCCGGAGACGTTGAAGGCATTAGCTGTTCGAACAATTGAGCCAATATTTAAATCATGTTGCCAATTTTCAATAGCAATCTGTAGTTTGTGCCGCTTTGAATCAAGATCGGCGACGATTGCTTCTACGGTCCAATATCTATAGCCATCTAAAACATTTCTACGATCCCCGTTGAGTAATAGCTCTGGATCATAGTGAGGCCCATCTGGCCATGGTTTTTCATGAGGCCCAACACCGACTACTGGGAAAAATTCACCCGGGCCAATTGAGGCTGGGGTAGTTGGATTAGACATGTAGGCACTCTAAACTGAATACATGTCAGCTATCAATACAGTCCTCTATATAGTCCATATTCTTTGCGTGATTGCAATGCTTTCTTTGTTGCTACACCAATGGAATAGAAACCCTCGTAAATTTAACCCAGGGATCGTCCACGCGGGCCTAACAGCACTTATTGCAGGCCTTGCAATGGTGGGCATGTGGGGCACTGTGCACCCAGATGAAGTTCTTAATCACACAAAAGTAGGAATCAAGCTTTTGATTCTCATCACTATCCTTGTTCTCGGTTATAAGAATATGAAGAAGCCGGTATTGGCTCAAAACACGTGGTTACTTCTCATTGGTTTGACAACTACGAACATACTCATAGCTTCACTCTGGCACTGACAGGTAGATGCGCTCTCGCCGATTCATATTTCTACTTGCACTCGCTACAGTTTTAACTGCAGCACCTGCGAGTGCGGTGCTCTCAGCAGCTTCTATTCCTGCCGCTTTTGAAGAACTTTTAAATCAGCCATCTCTTTCAAACCCTGCGATGATTTTGATTGATGGCACTACGGGTGAAGTAATTTATGAGAAGAACTCAAATTCACAGCGCAAACCAGCGTCAATTATGAAGATTTTTTCTGGGGCAGTCACAATCAAATATTTAGATATGCATTCACGTTTTACCACGAATATATCTTCGGGCATAGAGCCAAGAACTATAGTCATACAGGGTAGTTACGATCCTTGGATTAGTTTGAACCACACCGTTGCCAGAAAGATGGGTCGGGCTTCCTTACCATATATGGCCTTTAACTCTTTGACCGCAGTTAAAAAAAGTAATCAAGGGTCACTAAAAGGAATCACAGTTTTATACTCTGGTTTGTATTCTCAAGACGTCACCAACTTAAAAGTTTTTTGGGCAAAGCGTGGTTTTAAGCCAATTATGAAAGAGGTAAAAAGTGATGAGGCATTACTAAATGCAAATGAATTTATAGTCGGAGATCAATCTCCCTTGCTCTCTGAAATCTTAAATTACACGCTGCTATGGAGTGAAAATAATCTAGCCGAACGATTGGCTCGATTGTCAGCGCGAGCAGCTGGGAATTCTTTTAGTGATAAAGGTGTGTCTGAAATATTTGCTGCTCTACTGCTGGAACATGGCATTGATCCCAGCAAATTAGTTACTAAAGATGCAAGTGGACTGTCAAAAGAAAATCGCATAACTGCCAGCATGATGGGTCAACTGCTCTATCAACTCCGTAAAGATCCAAAGTATGCACTTCTATATGATTGCCTTCCCATTGGAGGAGTATCTGGAACTTTACGTTCGCGATTTTTAACTACAGCACCGAGTGCAGTCGGATTAGTGCGTGCCAAAACTGGAACATTAAATGGAACAGTGACCTTAGCGGGCTATGTGCAATCAACAGATCGTGAGTACATTTTCGTCACCTTAGCCGATGAAATTTCTAGAGGAACTAAATCAAATGCCAAGGCACGCGCTGCAATTGACAGATTACTTGGGAGAATCGCTGCGCCAAACATTCCCACAGAAATCTCAGCAGCTCCAGCGGCACCTTAGTTATCTATTATCAAATATTTTTATAGCGCCCCCATAACAGGCAACCCACGTCCGTGAAGTTGGGGAGTCATAAGTGATACCAATCGGTTCGTTACACACTTTCACAGTTTGTAATACCGTCATGTCGCTGGTGCGCACCTTTGACACAGTGTCACTAACAAAATTAACCACAAAGAGAGCGGTGCCGTCACTGGAAATTGCAAGGCTTCGTGCAGCTTCTCCAGTTTTGACTGATTTACCAGCCTTATTAGTGAGAAGATCCCACGAAGCAACTCTGCCCGAAGCATTCATGGTCGCATACAACATTGAATTGTCGGCAGATAAAACAATTGCACGGGGATTGCTTCCTATAGGAATATAAGAAACAGAGAAATCATCCAAATTGATTACATGGATTCGGTTGCCACCCATTTCTGCAACATAAGCGTGTTTGGAATCATTACTCACTGCAATGCCACGTGGATAGCGCCCAATCCTGAGTGTCTTGACTACTTTTTGAGAGGCTATAGATATGACTTTAAGGTCATATGAGCACCAGTTAGAAACAAGAACATATTTGTTATCAGGGGTTACCTCAACAACTTTTGGTACAGAACCTACGGGATAAATATTATCTATTTCGTAATTGGAGAGGTTGATGCGATAGAGAAAGCTTGTATCGTAACCAGATGCAGGTGAGCAGGTGTCATGACCTTCTCGGCTATAACCCTTTCCATACATTGCGTAGTTAGTTACATATAGATACTTTTTATCTGGTGAATATGCACCTTCAACAGGTGCTCCTTTATACATGGTGGAGTATTTTGAATAACCAAATTTAGAGAGCTCAACACTGTCGGGAATTGTCTTAAGAAGTACAAAGGTATTCGCATCGTAAATGGTGACACTGTGGTTGTACATCATGTTGTGAGCACTAACTAAACCATTGCCAGAGGATCTGACTGACTTAGGTGAGATGGCACCAGTAATTGTCTTTATAAGCGTCAACTTTGTATTTGCAGAAATGACTTCACTTTGTGCCTCTGGCGCTACGACAAAGAGTGAAACTAGTAACAAGAATGCTAGACAGTTACGGCGCATGCCCCAACTGTAATGGAAATTACTTAGTCGTCATCGCCTTGATTTTCGCCGCCTTCATGTTCACCATGCTCGCGGCCCTCATGTTCGCCACCTTTAGGTTTCTTTGCGAGCGGATTGGCAACACCAGCAGGATCTAGTGGTTTTGGCGCAACTGGTTCTGAAGTAACTGGAGTTGTTGGTTCCTTTTTTGCAGAAGTCACAGCAGGTGCATCGCTTAGTGCTGGAGCTACAGATTCAGATTCTGCAGAAGTTTGATTTGTATCAGCAACTGCTGGTGCAACAGTCTCAGTTGCATTGGCCGGTGCCTGTTCTTGTGGTTGGGCAAATATTGCGCCAACTCCGATAATCGCTGCCGCCACAACCAGAGCCATAATCGGAAGTCCTTTAGATATCTTGCGTGTGGATGCAGCGTTATCTGCATCGGCTATCTGGAACCATTCAGGCTTTTGATTAGGCGTCATGGTGTAATCCTTTCGTTAGCCACAAAGTAGCCCTTTTGCCTGAGAAGAAACTGGGAACAATGCACGAGGATGCTGAGTAATCTAAGGCAGTGAGCACAACTATGCGCGGATACGTGGATCTGATGAAGCTTCGGGTAGTTGAACTTCTCCTAGTCTCTACATTGCCGGCCATGGTTTTAGCTGCCAAGGGTCTTCCATCATTTTCGCTAACTATTGCAACAGTAGTGGCAGGTACGTTATCTGCTGGAAGTGCAAATGCTTTTAATATGGTGATTGAAAGTGACATTGACAAGTTGATGGCACGAACATCAAAGCGTCCAATAGTTACTGGAGTGATTAGCAAAACTCATGCGGCTATCTTTGCAACATTAATTGGAGCTATTTCATTAATGGTGTTTTGGGTTTTCACAACTCCACTTGCAACTCTACTATCTCTGCTTGCAATAGCTTTTTATGTTTTTGTTTACACAATAGCGCTTAAGCGCAGAACCTCCCAAAATATTGTTTGGGGTGGAGCGGCAGGATGTATGCCAGTCTTTATTGGTTGGGCTGCTGTCACTAATTCCCTCTCAATGACTGCACTTGCATTTTTTATGGTGATTTTCTTCTGGACCCCACCCCATTTCTGGGCGCTTGCTATTAAATACAAGGAGGATTATTCAGCGGCAGGTATTCCAATGCTTCCCGTTGTTGCACCTAAAGTCCGAGTCCACAGGCAAATGTGGTTTCACACCATACTGATGATCGCCTGTTCAATCTGGCTGATTGTCTCTGCCCAACTGCCTGTGTGGTCAATGGTTGTAACAGTGATACTAGGACTTGTTTTTGCACGGGAACTTTTTGCACTTAAAGAAGGATCTGAAAACTATGGTAAGACTGCCGCAAAGATTTTTCAGTGGTCTATCACTTATTTGAGTTTATTATCAGTTGTGCTTGTTGCTGCTCAACTGAGCGCTTAGATACTTAGAGATTGCTTAAAGAAGTAATGATTGTTGTATTTACCGCTCATACCTCTTAATCTTTAACACATTCACCATAACTTATTAATTTGTGGCAGGATTACACCTATGTCCAATACCGCAATCTCAGTTACTGATCTGAGTAAGAAATATGGCGAGCAAGTAGCGGTTTCTCATGCCACATTCGAAGTTCCATTGGGCACAATCTGTGGCTTTGTCGGGCCAAACGGATCGGGCAAAACAACGACGATGCGAATGCTTTTAGGTCTCATTACTCCAAGCGGTGGCACCGGTGAAATCTTGGGCGAATCAATTAAGCATCCAGAGAAGTATCTGCCTCGAGTTGGTGCCATGATTGAAGGACCAGCATTTTATCCAGCGTTAAGTGGAAAAGAGAATTTGAATGTTTTAGCAACTTTGGGCGGATTTTCAACTGATCGCGTTCAAAGATTACTAGAACAAGTTGGTTTGGCAGATCGCGGAAAATCTAAGTTCAAGACTTATTCCTTAGGTATGAAACAGCGATTAGGTATTGCTGCTGCATTATTGCCAAACCCACAATTACTCATGCTCGATGAACCTACCAACGGCTTGGATCCCGAGGGAATTCAAGAAGTCCGCGCATTACTGCGCTCTCTGGCCAATAATGGAACATCTGTATTTGTCTCCTCGCACTTGCTCTCAGAGCTGGAGTTAATTAGTGATTACTTAATCATGCTTCGCAAAGGTGAGGTTGTATTCACAGGAAAAATGAGTGATTTGATGCTGAGCCAACAGCCAGTCATAATCGCTAAAAGCGCAAAGGAGAATGAGTTAGTTTTGTTATTGGCAATTGCTGAAAAAGCTGGCCACCATGCAACAATCCGTGATGGAGCAGTACATGTGCAGGGACCTGCCGAATGGGCTGTCGAGTTTAATCGCGCAGCCTTTAGTGCAGGAATTACCTTGTCGCAAATCACTCCGCAGTTACCGAACTTAGAAGAAACTTTCTTTGAAATTACAGGTGAGAAATAATGTGGAATGTAGCTTTTGCTGAACTACGCAAACTCCGCCGTCCTACCCTGTTTTTTGGCACCATGGGCGCAGTTGTTTTCTTCAGCGCGCTTTTTTCTTCACTCTTATTTCTCCTTATCGATTCACCTCAAGGAAACTCAGATAGAGGTCGAGTTGTAAGTCGTGAAGTACTAGGACTTGCAACTGGTGGAGTCCAAGGCTTTACGAGCGTGGGTGGGTTTTTAGGAATTATTGCGCTCTGTGTTTTTGCTGCACAAACCGCCCAGGAATACACATACGGAACACTTCGCAATTTGTTAGTTCGCCAACCAGGCCGGCTACGCATATTGCTGGGCAAATTCATTGCTATGAAATTATTTGCATTCATCATGATTGTTTTATCAGCAATTGTGAGTATTGGCGCTTCAGTTATTTTGGCTCCAAGGGCCAATGTCTCTACTGATCTATGGTTTGGATCAGATGGGCGTCAGGCCATCTTCACTACATTTATCAACGTCATTATTTCAGTCATTGGCTTTGGAACTATTGGGATGGTGCTTGGCTTATTGCTTCGCTCTCCTATTAGTTCTATTTCAATAGGTGTCCTTTGGTTATTAATTGTTGAAAATCTATTAGTTGCAGTTAAGAACTCATGGCAAAACTGGCTACCTGGTAGTCAATTAAATGCCATAGCAGCTGGTGGCAAAGCTGTAGGACCTGTCGCTGATGGAATTGAATATTCACATGCGCTACTTGTTGGTGGAATCTATGTTGCAATCGGGGCAACGATTGCTTCTTTCCTATTTGTTCGCCGTGATGTAGCTAATTAGAGACACCAGCGCTTAAACACACGGGTTTCTAAGGAATGCCATTTATTCTTATGGCCTTCCCCCGGAGGTCTTAACTTGAAAAAATATCGAGCGATTTCACTCGCTCTTGCCCTTGGTCTGACGCTCACAACAGCGCCGGCTCTGGCAAAGACCCCAAAACCAACGTTGGCTGAAATTGAAGCAGCAAAAAAAGTCGAGGCTGCAAAGAAAAAAGCCGCAGAAGCACAGGCTGCAAAGTTAGCAGCAGCAAATCAAACTCTGAGATCTTTAACTGCAAAAGCCAACGCTGCTACAGCACTTTATGTCAAAGCCCAAAAAGAGTTAGAAGTTGCAGTGGCTGCAGCACGTGTAGCCGCACAATATGCAGCAGAAACTGCCGCTGCAGTTTCAGAAGCACATCGAGTTATTGGACGCCTTGCAGCAAATGCATACATCATGGGTGGCAGCATGAGTGATATTGAGCCATTACTTAGTTCTAATGGGCCACAAGATTTAATGGATCAACTCAGCACCTTGAGTAGTTTGGGGACCAAGAACTCAATTGCACTCGAGCGCTTTAAAGCTGCAGAGGTGATTGCCCGAGCAGCAAAAAAAGCTGCCGATGATGCCAAGATTGCACAGCAAAAAGCCACAGATAAGGTTGCAGCAGCGAAGAAAGTTGCAGATGATGCAAAAGCTGAACAAGCAAAAGAAGTTGCAAAATTGCAAAAGGTTCAGGATGCACTCATGAAAGAGTTGATGAGTGCAAGAAAAGTTAGAACAACTCTAGAACAACAGAGACAGTTAGCGTTGCTTGAAGAAGCCCAAGCAAATCAAGCCGATCAAACACCTGGACAAAAGAGTGTGTGGCCAGATATTGGCTTTAGGGGGCGTTCAACAATTCGAACTACCCAGGAGCAAAGAGATAAAGCCGTGGCATTTGCCAAGGTGCAAGTTCTTGCACGAAAGCCATATGTGTGGGGAACTCAAGGCCCAAGCACTTTCGATTGTTCCGGTTTGGTGTATGCCGCATATAAATCTGCTGGTTTGTCGTGGCCAAATTGGGATCGACTTAACTCAGCGCTCTATTCAGGCTATACCAAGCATGTTTCACTCAATGATTTAGTTCCCGGAGATCTCTTGTTCTATTCCTATAAGGGAACAATTTCAACGATTCACCACATCACCATTTACGCTGGAAACGGCATGATGTGGGAGGCCAATTCCAAGGGCAAAGGCCTGTTGTTCTCCAATATCTACAGCATTAAGGGCTTAATGCCATTTGGCGGTCGGGTCTAGTCTTAAGGCATGAACTCTGATTTGCCAGCCATTCGCAGTGCAGTCCGCCCTTTTCTAGAAAAAATGGTGGCTGGCGATCGCATTGTCGTTGCAGTTTCAGGTGGTGCAGATTCTTTAGCATTGGCATATGCATTGGTTATGGAATCAAAAAAACTTGCACTACAACTTTGCGCTGTGACAATTGATCATCAAATTCAAAGTAACTCTGGCGAGCAAGCCAATCTTGTAGTTGAACAAATGAAACAACTTAATCTTGAATGCATTATTGTAAAAGTAAATGTTGAAAATACAGAGGGTTTAGAAGCATCTGCCCGAAAAGCGCGCTACAGTGCTTTAGATAATGTGGCAGCCGATGTAATCTTTTTAGGTCATACTCATAATGACCAAGCTGAAAACGTTTTGCTTGGATTAGCTCGTGGTTCAGGTACAAGATCACTTTCCGGTATGGCAGAAGTAAATGGTAAATACATTCGACCTTTTCTTAGCATTACTCGCGAACAAACAGAACACGCTTGTAATGAAATTGGTTTAACACCGTGGAATGATCCACATAATCAAGATTCACAATTTGCCAGAGTGCGAGTGCGCACGCAGACTCTCCCAATTTTAGAAGAAACTATCGGTCCAGGAATTTCAGATGCATTAGTGCGTAGTGCCAAACTACTGAGAGATGATGCAGATGCTCTCGATCAATGGGCAGAAGAAGTAATTGTTGGGTTAGATCTCCAGCATCTAGATTGCACCTTCCTACAAGGACTACCCAGGGCCATTCGATCTCGAATTATTCGCCGAGCCGTATATGCCGCCGGCGCCCCTCTAGGTTCTCTGAGCGCTGAGCATGTGGGGGCAGTTGAGGCTCTGATTTGTGCGTGGAATGGCCAAGGCCCCGCTCATTTACCTGGTGGTGTGAAGGTTGAGCGTTTTTCGGGCAGACTTTCGCTCTCACGCCACCAACCATAGGGAGCACCGTGGATTTAGCAGCAATCTCAGGCGATATCGAACGTGTCATCGTCACCGAAGAAGCTTTGCAAGCACGCATTAAAGAACTTGCTGCGCAGATTGATAAAGATTATGAAGGTAAAGACCTTCTACTCATTGGCGTGTTAAAAGGCGCAGTTATGGCAGTTGCTGACCTATCACGTGCACTACAGCGCCATGTAGAAATGGATTGGATGGCGGTCTCTTCCTATGGTTCTGGAACTAAATCAAGTGGTGTCGTTCGTATTCTTAAAGATCTAGATCGTGACATTACTGGGCGCAATGTATTAATCGTTGAGGATATTGTTGATTCAGGCTTAACGCTTTCTTGGCTTAAATCAAATCTTGAATCACGTGGAGTTGGAAGCGTTGAGATTCTTTCAATCTTGCGAAAACCAGAAGCTGCCAAGGTGCATGTGGATGTCAAGTATGTGGGATTTGAAATTCCACCTGACTTTGTTGTTGGATATGGCCTTGATTTCGACGAGAAATATCGCAACCTTCCATTTATTGCTGTGCTTGCCAAGCACATGTATTCATAAGAATTCATTCCCCAGGAAACGAGACTATTAACTTATGACTGACGCAAAGAAATCAAAGAAGAAGAGCCCGATAAAGAAGAGTTTTTCTGGCAAAGCTCCTTCAAAGAAACCCACTACGCGTTCTGGTCGCATACTACGAGGACCATTGTTTTGGATTCTTGTTGCCATTTTTGGGGTTTCAATCTTTGGTCAAATTAGTTCTGCTGGAAATCGATATACTCAAATCGAAACCTCACAAGCACTTGATGCAATAGCCAGATCTTCAGTTGAATCCGCCGAGATTGTTGATAAGGATCAAAAGATCCGATTAATACTCAAGCCCGGCTCTTCAATAAAGGGCGCTACAAAGGTGGAAGCTTCATACGTTGCTCGTCAAGAACCCACACTGATTGATGCTTTAACAGGTAATCCACCTTCAAAAGGCTGGAATGTAAGAGTTCCATCGCAGTCATTATTACTTTCTTTCTTGATGTCAATTGTCCCCTTCTTGCTCATAGGATTCCTTTTCTTCTGGATGATGGGTCAAGCCCAAGGTGGAAATAAGGTATTTCAATTCGGCCGTTCACGTGCAAAGCTCCAAAGCAACGATGTTCCAAAGACAACATTTAAAGATGTTGCAGGCGCCGATGAAGCTATTGCAGAACTTGATGAAATTAAAGATTTTCTGGCCAACCCTGATAAATACGGCGTGTTAGGGGCCAAGATTCCAAAAGGTGTTTTGCTCTTTGGCCCTCCAGGAACGGGTAAGACTCTTCTTGCACGTGCTGTGGCCGGAGAGGCAAATGTTCCCTTCTATTCAATCTCTGGCTCTGATTTTGTCGAAATGTTTGTTGGCGTTGGCGCGGCGCGTGTTCGAGATCTTTTTAATCAAGCTAAAGAAAATGCACCAGCAATTGTTTTTGTGGATGAAATCGATGCTGTTGGGCGCCAACGTGGTGCTGGTATGGGTGGCGGCCATGATGAGCGCGAACAAACTCTCAATCAATTACTTGTCGAGATGGATGGCTTTGAGGAAAATACAAAAGTCATTTTAATTGCAGCAACTAACCGTCCAGATGTTTTAGATCCAGCGCTATTGCGTCCAGGACGCTTTGATCGCCAAATTGCAGTGGATCGTCCAGATCTTAAAGGACGTGAAGCAATTCTTGCTGTGCATGCAAAAGGCAAACCACTCAGTGATGACGTTAAACTTTTAGATTATGCCCGGCGCACACCAGGTTTTACTGGAGCAGATCTGGCTAATGTTCTCAACGAGGCAGCTTTACTTACTGCTCGCGAAGAAAAGAAATTCATCACTAATAAGGAACTTGATGAATCGATTGACCGCGTCATGGCTGGACCACAGCGTAAATCAAGGATTATGAGTGATTCAGAACGCCGCGTGACTGCGTATCATGAAGCTGGGCATGCACTTGTGGCACATGCTCTGCCACATACAGATCCAGTCCACAAAATTACGATCATGCCTCGCGGTCGCGCTCTTGGTTACACCATGGTGCTGCCGGATGAAGATAAATACTCAACCACGCGGAATCAACTATTAGATCAATTGGCATATTCACTTGGGGGCCGTGCTGCAGAGGAGTTAATTTTCCATGACCCATCAACTGGTGCATCAAATGATATTGAAAAGGCAACAACACTCGCACGCGCCATGGTTACACAATATGGAATGACGCAAGCGATAGGTGCTATCAAACTGGGGGGTGCAAGCACTGAACCATTCTTAGGTCGTGACTATGGACACCAACGTGACTATTCAGAGAATATTGCAGCCGTTGTTGACCGCGAAGTTCGCACCCTTATTGAAAACGCCCATCAAGAAGCATTTGATATTTTGGTGGCAAATCGCAAAATCCTTGATGAGATGGTCTTAGAACTTCTGGAAAAGGAAACACTCAATAAGGAAGATATTGCCAAAATCTTTAAAAAAGTCCGCGCGGTGTCACCACGCCCAGCCTGGACAGGTTCACCTACCCGAATTCCTTCAGCACAACCTCCGGTAGATGTTCCTGAAAGAGTTGTTGAAGTGGCAGTTGAAACAAAGAAGCCAACGCGTAGAAAGAAACCCGCCAGTGACGATAAGTAAAATTACGGTCACTGATGGTCACGCATCAGCTCCTTATGACCAAGTGCGCGCAGAAAAAGCTGTGCGAGAATTACTTCTAGCTCTCGGTGAAGATCCAGATCGTGAAGGTTTAAAAGAAACACCTGCTCGAGTAGCACGAGCAATGAAAGATAACTTTGAAGGTCTGTGGCAATCACCAGAAGATGTGCTCACTACTACTTTTGATATTGGCCATGAAGAACTTGTTATTGTGCGCGATATTGAGGTCTTCTCCCACTGCGAACACCACTTAACGCCTTTCCATGGCGTTGCACATGTTGGCTATATTCCTAGCGGGAAAATTACCGGACTTTCTAAGATTGCTCGCTTAGTAGACATGTATTCGCGCAGACCACAAGTACAAGAGCGCCTCACAACTCAGATCGCTGATGCAATGGTTAATATTTTGAACCCATTAGGAGTAATTGTAATTATTGACTGCGAACATCTGTGTATGTCGATGCGTGGTGTTAAAAAATCCAATGCACGCACCACAACAAGTGCTGTGCGGGGTGTATTACAAAACACTGCAACTCGTGCTGAAGCGATTAGCTTAATTACAACTCGGTAATCACCATGATTGTCATGGGCATTTTAAATGTCACACCTGATTCTTTTGCTGACGGCGGACTTCATAATGATTTCGGAGCAGCAGTAAGTCGTGGACATGAAATGCTGGTTGAAGGTGTTGACATCATCGATATTGGCGGTGAATCAACAAAGCCAGGTGTTGATCGAGTTTCAGAAGAGGTAGAGCTAGCTCGAGTGCTGCCAGTGATTAGAGAGCTATCAAAAGCTAGAGCGCGAATGAGTATCGATACGATGCGAGCGAGCACAGCAGCTGCTGCTATTGAAGCCGGGGCTCACATTATAAATGATGTCAGCGGTGGATTAGCTGACCCAGATATGTTGCCAACAGCAGCACGACTAGGTGTGCCATACATTGCAATGCACTGGCGAGGGCATTCAAAGGATATGAATTCACGGGCGGTGTATGGCAATGTAGTAAAAGATGTTATTTCAGAACTACAAGAAAGAGTAAGTGCAGCTTTAGAGGCTGGAATTACTAGAGAGAATTTGATTATTGATCCAGGTATAGGCTTTGCCAAAGATGCCCATCACAACTGGGAAATAATTGATTCTATTGATAAATTCGTAGCCCTTGGATATCCAGTTCTCATTGGTGCATCGCGCAAACGTTTTCTTGGTGGAGACAATCCCAATGAGCGCGAAGCGGCAACTATCGAGCTAACTAAACGCCTATCCACATCTGGCATTTGGGGAGTTAGAGTTCACTCTGTGAAACCCCACAAGGAAGCTCTTCACTCATGAGCGATCAAATATTTCTCACCGGTATTGCAGGTTTTGGATATCACGGCCTTATAGATCACGAACGCCACAATGGTCAGGATTTCTTTGTTGATGTTGCATTAACCGTGGATTTAACGGTCGCCTCCAAAAGCGATGAAATTAGTGACACCGTCAATTATGCAGAGATTACAAATCTAGTAGTAACTCACATAACCACTGAACCAGTTAACTTGATTGAAAAGTTAGCTGGTCGAATTGCTGAGAATATTCTTAAAGACCACGTTAAAGTCTCAATGGTCACAGTTACTGTTCATAAGCCACACGCCCCAGTGGATGCAGTTTTAAAAGATATTGCCGTGCAGGTCACACGTAAGCGATGAGGGCAGTTATTGCACTGGGTGCAAATATTGGAAATCCAAAAGAAAATCTAGATATCGCTGTGGCTCTATTGAAAGAAGCTACTGATTTTAAGAGTATCTCTTCGTATCACTCTACTTCACCCGTGGGTGGGCCAGAGCAACCTGATTATTTGAATGCTGTCTGCATTGTTGACAGTGAATTACCAGCAATCGATTTACTTTCACTCTTGCACGGTATTGAAAAATCTATGGGACGAGAGCGAATTAATCGTTGGGGACCAAGAACTATTGATTTAGATCTTATTCAATATGGTTCACTTCTAAGTAAGAGTGAAGAGCTAGAACTGCCACATCCCAGAGCCCATGAGCGCCGCTTTGTTTTAGAGCCCTGGTTTGAGATAGAGCCCGATGCCATCCTGCTTACACATGGGAAAATAAGTCAGCTTTTGGAGCAATTGCCAAAGTAAGCCTAAACTTGTCTTATCTTGCCCGGTACCTGAAAGGACTGGAGCCACACGATGACTGTATTAGTGCCAACTATGGGTGCCTTGCATAAAGGCCACCAAGCATTGATTAAGCGTGCTCGCAGTATGAGCAAAGAAGTTGTCGTGAGCATTTTTGTTAATCCACTTCAATTTGAAAATACAGATGATCTTGAAAACTACCCACGTAGTCCTGAGAGAGATATTGGATTAGCAACATTGGCAGGTGCCACAGAAGTGTGGATGCCGGAGTATGACGAGATTTATCCTAATGAGATTAAGAAGTTGAGTGCGGGCTCATTAGGCAAGCTCTATGAAGGCAGATCTCGTCCAGATCACTTTGATGGAGTAGTAACTGTTGTCAATCGCTTATTTGAGATAGTCAAGCCAAATTCTGCAGTCTTTGGAGAAAAAGATTTCCAGCAATTAGCGATTATTAAGGCAATGAAAAGCAAAGTGGAGATTATTGGCGTGCCAACTGTGCGCGAGTTTGATGGTCTTGCTCTTTCTTCTCGCAATGTTCGCTTGAGTGAACAAGGACGAGTAAGTGCTAATGTCATACACAGAGCTTTAGCTGCAGCGCATTTGGCCCCCAGTGTGGTTATTGCACAAGAGATTATTGATTCTACTCTTGCAACCGATGCTGGATTTAAAAAGGATTATGCAGCAATTATCGATGAGGATTCTTTTGAAATAGCAACTGATCAAACACGTAACAAACGAGCAATTATTGCAGGCTGGATAGATGGAGTTCGCTTGATTGACAATATGAAAATGGGAGAGGGGCGCTAAGTGTTACTAACTGTTGACGTAGGTAATACCAATACCGTACTAGGAGTTTTTAAGGCTAATGAATTAGTGCGCTCATGGCGTGTTAAGACAGATCCTCGTAGCACAGCAGATGAGCTCTGGTTGCAATACCGCTCACTTGTAGATGGGTATGAAGTTACTGGTTTATCAGTATGTTCAACAGTGCCAGCGACTTTACGCGAGCTTCGCTCCATGATTGATGATTACTTTTCAGATTTAAGAGTGAGCATTGTTGAACCTGGAATTAAAACTGGTGTGCCACTGTTAGTAGATAATCCTAAGGAAATTGGTGCTGACAGAATCGTTAATACCTTGGCTGCGCATACTCTTTTCGGTGGTCCAGCAATTGTGGTTGATTTTGGTACGTCAACTAATTTAGATGTAGTTTCACCTAAAGGTGAATTCTTGGGCGGCGCACTGGCACCAGGCATTGAGATCTCTGTTGATGCTCTCGCTGCACGAGCTGCCCAACTTCGCAAAGTTGAGTTAGTGCGTCCTAAAAACGTTATTGGCAAAAATACAGTCGAAGCTCTTCAATCTGGAACAATTTTTGGATTTGCCGGACAAGTAGATGGTTTAGTCGATCGCATCACAACCGAACTTCTTGAAAGCTATTCACAAGCGCCAACAGTCATCGCCACAGGTGGCTTAGCCCCGCTGATGATTGGCGTTTCTGAAACTATCGAGCATCACGAGCCAGATTTAACGCTTATAGGCCTTCGTTTAATTCACGAACGAAATGCCTAACTCGCTAGACTTCCCTTCATTATGAGCATAGAGAACGCGCCCATCGAAGAGGATCTGCCGGAGCAGCTTCGCATTCGCCGTGAAAAGCGAGCAGCGTTACTAGATGGTGGAATTGAGCCATATCCAGTTTCTGTGCCAAGAACTAAAACTTTAAAAGAAGTACGCGAAAAGTATTCAGCCCTTGAAATAGATGTTGCAACAGGAGATATCGAATCCTTAACAGGTCGCATTATCTTCAAGCGCGACACCGGAAAGCTTTGCTTTGCAACTCTTCGCGAGGGTGATGGAACTGAACTGCAAGCGATGTTTTCACTAGATAAAATCGGTCAAGTTTCAATTGACTCTTGGAAATCAGATATTGATTTAGGTGACATTGTTTCTGTGACCGGTGAAATCATTACATCTAAGCGCGGTGAACTTTCTATCCTTGCCAACTCATGGAAAATAGCTTCTAAGTCACTTCGCCCACTTCCTAATGATCACAAGCCAATGTCTGAAGAGACTCGTGTTCGCATGCGTTATGTGGATTTGATTGTTCGCCCAGAGGCTCGCAGTAATGCACGTTTGCGTCCGCAAGTAATGCGCTCACTTCGTGAAACTTTCCACAACCACAACTTTATTGAGGTAGAAACGCCAATGTTGCAGGTTATGCATGGTGGAGCTACTGCGCGTCCATTTAAGTCTTTCTCTAACGCTTATGACATGGATCTTTACTTGCGTATTGCTCCAGAGCTCTTCCTTAAGCGCTGCGTTGTTGGTGGAATAGAGCGGGTCTTTGAGATTAACCGAAATTTCCGCAACGAAGGTGCTGACTCTTCTCACTCACCCGAGTTTGCAATGATCGAGAGCTATCAGGCATATGGGGATTGGCGCAGCATTGCTGACTTAACTCGTGAGCTTGTTCAAAACGCTGCAATGGCAGTTGCGGGTTCACACGTTGTTACCCACCATGATGGTCGCCAAGCAGATTTGGGTGGAAAGTGGCGCGAATTATCCTTATATGAGGCTATCTCTGAGGGAGTTGGTCAGAGCGTTAGCGCCTTAACTCCTATTGCCGAATTAAAGACTATTGCCACAAAACTTGGTATAAAAATCGACCCTAAGTGGATTACAGGCAAGTTAGCTGAAGAGATCTTTGAGCATGTTGCTAAAGACCAGTTAATTACACCTACTTTTGTAATGGGTTTTCCGGTTGATACATCTCCACTTGTGCGTGCGCACCGTGATATCCCTGGTGTTGCAGAAAAGTGGGATCTCTATGTTGATGGTTTTGAATTAGCAACTGGCTATTCAGAGTTAATTGATCCAGTTATTCAGAGAGATCGTTTAGTCGAGCAGGCAACCCTTGGTGCTAAAGGTGATCTTGAAGCAATGCAAGTCGATGAAGATTTCTTACGTGCCATGGAGTTTGCAATGCCACCTATGGGTGGAATGGGAATGGGTGTGGATCGTTTATTGATGGCACTGACTGGTCTTGGAATTCGCGAAACTATTTTGTTCCCGTTAGTAAAACCTGAGGTTGAATAAGAATGGTTCTTGTTCGCCCTGCAAAAACTATGGATGTGAAAGCAATTCGTTCACTCGTTGATTCCTATGCTGCCCCTGGTCAAATGCTGGCAAAAGAAACTGTCACATTGTATGAAAGCGTTCAAGAGTTCATTGTCGCTGAAGTAGATGGCGTAGTAGTTGGATGCGGAGCACTACATATTCTTTGGGAAGATTTAGCTGAAGTTCGCACCATGGCAGTTAAGAAAGAGTTCAACCGCCAAGGCATCGGTCATAAAATTCTGGAAGCAATCATTGCGCGGGCAGGTGAAGTGGGAGTCGAAAAGATTTTCTGTCTTACTTTCCAAACGCAGTTCTTTGGAGCCCATGGCTTTGAAGTAATTGAGGGCACCCCAGTAGATTCAGAGGTCTATGCCGAGCTCTTGCGCTCCTATGATGCCGGTGTGGCAGAGTTCTTAGATCTTGAATCGGTCAAGCCCAATACCCTGGGCAACACCCGAATGCTCAAGAAACTGGCCTAGATATAGCCTTCACCGGGCATAAATGACCTAGCTATTGGGTTGTAAAAGGCAGTAGCTGTTCACCGTGCGAGCGTAAGCCTGTAGGTATTAGGCTAATGAGAAGAGAAAAAGGAAGAGAGTCCTACCCATGTTTGAGCGCTTTACAGATCGAGCCCGCCGAGTCGTTGTGCTGGCTCAAGAAGAGGCGCGCATGCTCAATCACAATTACATCGGCACAGAACACATCTTGCTTGGACTGATCCATGAAGGCGAAGGCGTTGCTGCAAAGGGTCTTGAGTCACTGGGTATTTCACTTGAAGGCGTTCGCGCACAAGTAGAAGAGATTATTGGTCAAGGTCAGCAAGCACCAAGTGGTCATATTCCTTTCACGCCACGGGCAAAGAAAGTTCTAGAGCTTTCACTTCGCGAAGCCCTGCAATTGGGTCACAACTACATCGGCACAGAACACATTTTGCTGGGACTTATTCGCGAGGGCGAAGGCGTTGCTGCACAGGTTCTCGTAAAGCTTGGCGCAGACCTTAACCGAGTTCGCCAACAAGTCATTCAATTACTTTCTGGTTACCAAGGTAAGGAAGCAGTTACACAAGGTGGACCAGCAGAGGGCACACCATCAACATCATTAGTTCTAGATCAATTCGGTCGCAACCTCACACAAGCAGCCCGTGAAGGAAAGCTTGATCCAGTTATTGGTCGCGAAAATGAAATCGAACGTGTAATGCAAGTACTTTCACGTCGCACAAAAAACAATCCAGTTCTCATCGGTGAACCAGGTGTTGGTAAGACTGCAGTTGTCGAAGGTCTTGCACAAGCAATTCATAAGAACGATGTTCCAGAGACTTTGAAAGATAAGCAGCTCTACTCTCTCGACCTTGGCGCACTTGTTGCCGGAAGCCGCTACCGCGGTGATTTCGAAGAGCGCTTGAAGAAAGTATTAAAAGAGATTAAAACCCGTGGTGACATTATTCTTTTCATCGATGAAATTCACACTCTCGTTGGCGCAGGAGCTGCAGAAGGTGCTATTGATGCTGCCAGCATCTTGAAGCCAATGCTTGCTCGCGGCGAACTACAGACAATCGGTGCAACAACACTGGATGAGTATCGCAAGCACGTTGAAAAGGATGCAGCCCTTGAGCGCCGCTTCCAACCCATTCAAGTTAAAGAGCCATCAGTTGCTCACACTATTGAAATCTTGAAGGGTCTTCGCGATCGCTATGAAACTCACCACCGCGTTTCTATTACAGATGGTGCGCTAGCTGCGGCAGCAAACCTTGCTGATCGCTATGTCTCAGATCGCTTCTTGCCAGATAAGGCAATTGATTTAATCGATGAGGCAGGCTCACGCCTTCGTATTAAGCGCATGACAGCGCCGGCAGAGCTTCGAGAATATGATGACAAAATCGCAGATGCCCGCAAGGAAAAAGAATCTGCCATTGATGGTCAAGATTTTGAAAGAGCAGCTTCACTTCGCGATAAAGAAAAGAACCTCATCACTGAAAAGCATGAAGCTGAAAAGAATTGGAAAGCAACTGATCTAGATAAGGTCACTGAAGTTGATGAAGAACTCATCGCTCAAGTACTTTCAATCTCAACGGGTATTCCAGTCTTTAAACTTACAGAAGAAGAAACTGCACGACTTCTTCGTATGGAAGATGAGCTACACAACCGAGTTATTGGACAAGACCAAGCAATTAAGGCGCTCTCACAAGCAATTCGCCGCACACGCGCAGGTCTAAAAGATCCACGCCGTCCAGGTGGATCATTTATCTTCGCTGGTCCTTCAGGTGTTGGTAAGACTGAACTCTCTCGCACCCTTGCATCATTTTTATTTGGTGATCAAGATGCCCTCATTCAACTTGACATGTCTGAATATTCAGAGCGTCACACCGCATCTCGTTTGTTCGGCGCACCTCCAGGATTTGTTGGATATGACGAGGGTGGGCAGTTAACCGAAAAGGTTCGCCGTCGCCCATTCTCTGTTGTTCTCTTCGATGAAATCGAAAAAGCACACCCAGATATCTTCAACTCGTTATTGCAGGTTCTTGAAGATGGTCGCCTAACAGATGCGCAAGGTCGCACCGTTGACTTCAAAAACACTGTCATCATCATGACTACAAACCTTGGAACTCGTGATATTTCAAAGAGCTTAGGCCTTGGCTTTGCTAATAGCGATGATGATCAAACAAACTATGAGCGTATGAAGGGCAAGGTCAGTGATGAACTGAAGTCTCACTTCCGCCCTGAGTTCCTCAACCGTATTGATGATGTCATCGTCTTCCATCAGTTAACCAAGGATCAGATTATTCAAATCGTTGATTTGATGATCAAGAACCTTGATGATCGCCTGCAAGCAAAAGATATGGGAATTGAATTAACTCCTGCAGCTAAGGATCTACTTGCTGCCCGTGGTTATGACCCACTTCTTGGTGCACGTCCACTTCGTCGCACAATTCAACGCGAAATCGAAGATGCTCTTTCAGAGCGCATCTTGTTCGGTGAACTCAAGGCCGGTGAAATCATCGTTGTTGATGTTGAGGGTGTAGATGCAGAAGCGGTCTTCACATTCAAGGGTGCTGCTAAGGCGCAAATGCCTGATTCACCTGAAGATCTTGCTGAAGCACCAACTGCTTAATTAACTACCAAGTTTCTTCAGTGCATCTCCGCTAACCCTAAAAACTGTCCACTCATCCATGGGAACTGCGCCTATGGATTTATAGAGCTCAATTGATGGTTCGTTCCAATCGAGAACCCACCATTGGAATCTTTCATAGCCGCGTTCAACGCAAATCTTTGCAAGTGTCTTTAGAAATCCCATTCCAAAACCTTTTCCACGATGGGCAGGATTAACATAGAGATCTTCTAAATACAGACCTGGCTTTCCTAGCCATGTTGAATAGTTCAAGAACCAAATTGCAATACCAACTACTTGCCCATCCACTTCGGCAACATGGCAGAAAGCGCTTGGCTTATCACCAAAGATTGTTTCTTCAATTTGTTGCAACGTTGCCTTTGCCTCTAGTGGAGCTTTTTCATACTCAGCTAAATCTTTAATCAGTTGAAGGATGCGCGGGGCATCTTGCTTTATAGCAACGCGAATCATGCGGGCAGTCTATAGCGCTTGCGGGGGATGGCTTCGATAAGTAAATCTGCTTGCAGAGTTTTAAGAGCTCTTTCAACTTGTGACTCATCTGACCAGAGTTTTTTGAGTGCGTTCTCAGTTAATGATTCATTCTCACGCAGGGCTTGCACGATGGTGCCACGGCACTTTCTATCGGTACCGTGCCAGTCTTGAGATTTACGAACTAAATCGGTTTTTGGATAACCATTCTTTCGCCACTTACATTGGCCAATGACTGGGCACAGCTCACAAATGGGGTTTTTAGATGTGCACACTAGTGCGCCAAGCTCCATCGTTGCTGCAGCCCATATGTGAGCATTCTTTGGCGGTTGCAGAGCAAGGCGCGAAGCTTTCTCTCTAGTCGATGGTGCTGGCTTTGGATGTTCATTGCCATCGATGATGCGGGTTAACAACCGTCTGATGTTCACATCCATCACTAGAGTTTGCTTTTCAAAAGCAAAAGCGCCAATTGCAGCCGCGGTGTATTCACCGATGCCGGGAAGAGTTTGTAGGGTGGCAGGATCTTCTGGGACGTGGTTATTAAAATCTTCCGCAATGATTTGTGCTGCAGCATGTAGTCGAAGAGCGCGACGTGGATAGCCAAGACGTCCCCACGCTGTAATAACTTGGGCTGGTGTTGCTTTGGCTAAATCTTTAGGAGTTGGCCAACACTTCATCCATTCATCCCATTTAGGTAGAACGCGATTGACTGGAGTTTGCTGCAACATGTATTCGCTAACCATGACTCCCCATGGTGTTGTGTTTCGCCAAGGCAGATCGCGTTTGTTTTTCTTAAACCAGGAAACTATCGGCTTTTCTAACTGGTTCATTCGCCAGTGATTTTTACCCGTTTGAGTGCTTGATCAAGACGTGAAACTTCAACAATCTCCATACCGGCAATCTTGGTCTCTGATCCCGCAGGAACGAGTGCGCGTTTGAAACCTAAACGAAACGCCTCTTGCAGACGGCGATCAACGCCACTCACCTTACGAATTTCACCAGCTAGACCCACTTCACCGATAGCAACTAAATCAGAAGGAAGGGCTAAGCCTTTAGCAGCAGATGCAACAGCCAATGCCAACGCTAAATCAGCAGCCGGCTCTGACATTTTCATCCCACCGACTGTTGCTGCATAAACATCGCGGCCACCCACTCGAACACCTGCACGAAGTTCAAGAACTGCCAAAGTCATTGATGTGCGGGCAGAATCAAGGCCTGAGACAACACGACGTGCATTACCAAAATCATTCTCACGCCCTTGGCTTACTAACGCTTGAATCTCTGCAAGTAATGGACGGCGACCTTCAAGAGTTACAGTCACACACGTTCCAGGCACTGGTTCTGCATGTCGTGAAGTGAAAAGACCGGTTGGGTCAAGAACAGATTCAATTCCTGTATCACTTAAATCAAAACAACCGACTTCATCAGATGCACCGAAGCGGTTTTTGATTGCACGTATAAGGCGAAGGCGTGAATGACGCTCTCCCTCAAACTGCAAAACAACATCAACAATATGTTCCAGAAGTCTGGGACCTGCAATAGAGCCATCTTTAGTCACATGGCCAACTAGAAGCAAAGTAATGTCACGATCTTTACAGATACGAATAAGTGCACCAGCAACTTCGCGCACTTGTGTCACACCACCAGGTGAACCATCTGCTGCGGCGCTACCAATAGTTTGTACTGAGTCAATAATGAGTAACTGTGGCTTAACTGCGTCAATATGAGCAATGACTGCGCCGAGATCTGTTTCAGATGCTAAAAATAACTGGGGATCAATTGCCTTAATGCGCTCTGCACGTAAGCGAACTTGTGATGCTGATTCTTCACCGCTGACATAGAGGGCAGGAATTGCCTTAGCTGCAGTTTGTGCGGCGACAGAGAGCAGTAGCGTTGATTTACCAACTCCAGGTTCACCGGCTAATAAGATTGCAGCACCTGGAACTAATCCACCACCAAGTACGCGATCGAGTTCTGATACCCCTGTTGGGCGTGCATGTGCTGCAGAAAGATCAACATCGCCAATAGGAGTTGCTTTACTTGTGACATTGCCAGGAACGAGTGAGAGTTTTTTAGGTGCCGCTAACTCTTCAACAGAGCCCCATGCTTGGCATTCTCCGCAGCGGCCAACCCATTTTTGCGAGCTCCAACCGCACTCACTGCAGCGGAATGGATCTTTCTCAACTTTGGCCATGGGTAGAGCCTAGAACGAAGGACTGACTATTTCTTCTGGGCAGCAAGTGTTGCTGGATGGTGGATGACAAAGAGGGGAAGTGAACGGGACGCAGCATCCTTAATACCTGCAATGCGGATATCACACAGGCGTGCCAGCTCGGCGTAGGCCTGCTCACCCATAAGTTTTTGGAGTTCATACTTATTGGAGATATACACCGGCTGCGTTCCTATGTGTGCATCAGGATTACTTGTGCAGTACCAATCAAAATCTTCTCCGCCATCACCCCATGCAAGGCGCTCGTATTCACCGATAACGGTAATTGAATATTGGCGCTCGCCAACTTCGCGAGTTTCAAAACTACGACGCAAAGGCAACTGCCAACAGACATCTGGCTTTGTATCTACAAAGTGCTTACCTTCTTTAATTGCTAAGTGGTGCAATACGCAACCAAAGGAACCAGTGAAACCTTCAGCTTCATATCCTTTACGGTTTAAGAAGATACATCCATCTTCAATACGTCGTGTTTTGCGTTCGCCATCTTCATCTTTTTCAGAAATACGAAGCGGCCCACCAGGCTTCTTAGGGCGAGCCTGTGAATAGAACTGCCACATCTCTGGAGTTAGGTAAGCAGCAGCTTTGTCTGTGCGCTTCTCATCCTCGTCATCGCTATACATCGCACCTTCAGTGCAGCAACCACCAAATGGCTGACTTTTAAATACTCCTTGGCATCCATCGCCATAAATACAGGTCCAATAAGAGGTCAACCATGTGAGGTCACATTTGAAGATTTCTTCTTCGTCATTGGGGTCGCTAAATTCAACCCAATCACGCGCAAACCCTGGTTTTATTTCAGACATAGTCGCAGAGCCTACAGGCATAAAGGTAGGCTTATTACATGAAACAAGTCGCAGTAATTGGGGCAGGTGTAATGGGCGAAGCCCTTATCTGCGCCCTAATTTCCTATGGCACTTCGCCAGCCTCCATCACCATCTCAGAAAAGCGCAAAGAGCGCGCTGATGAGCTACGCACGCGTTATGGAATTAAGGTTGAAGATGTAGCAACTAATGTTTCAAAAGCCGACGCCCTACTTTTAGTTGTTAAGCCACAAGATATGGCCTCAGTCTTAGATGAAATCAAGGGATCAATTAATAAATCAGCCGTTGTTATCACATTTGCAGCAGGTAAGAAGATCTCATTTATTGAACAGGGACTTGGAACGGGTAATCCTGTTGTTCGTGTCATGCCAAACACCCCGACTTTGGTGGGTGCGGGAATGGCAGCAATCTCACTGGGGGCAGGAGTAAGTGCCAAGCAATCCGCCTTTATCTCAGGTTTTCTAGCTGCTACTGGCAAGGTCATTGAAGTTGGTGAAGATCTTCAAGATGCAGTAACTGCAACCAGCGGTTCAGGTCCTGCCTACTTCTTCAGATTCGTTGAAGCGATGGTGGATGGGGCTAAAGCCCTTGGATTATCTGATACCGATGCAACTACTCTTACAATTCAAACTATTGTTGGTGCAGCAAAAATGCTTGATGAATCAGGCAAAAACGCTACAACTTTGCGGGAAAATGTTACAAGCCCCAATGGCACAACTGCCGCAGCGCTAGCTTCCTTTGAATCACATCAATTAGGTGATGTAGTTGCCCATGCTATGAAAGCTGCGCGCGATCGCTCGCAGGAATTAGCGTGAAACGCCTACTTTCACTCTTTGTTATTTCTTCACTTTTATTTACGCCACAAGCCAATGCTGTACCTAAAAAGCCTGTCGTTAAACCCCTCACATTACTCGCAACAGTTGGTTCGGCTGATGAGTTTGCAGGCTTAGTAGTTTCCGGCAAAACCATCGTTGTTTATGGCAATAAAGGTGATAAATCATTTGCTAAAGCCCTGGATCTAACTGGCAAAGAGCTCTGGACTCTTGAGCTCGATAAGGCTTCGCCTTCAGTAGCAACAGCGGCAACAGTAGATAGCAGCGGAAATATTTGGCTTGCAGGTTCAACTTCATTAGCGCGTGCAACGCCTACGCCTTCTCCATCTGCTTCTGTGCTCAATCCGGATAAAACAATCCCTATTGCTGAAATATTTAATGCTGACTTAGATGCTTTTTCATTATGGTCTCTAAATCCCACAACACAAGCACTTGCTCAATACACATTGCAGTTAAGTGCACCAATCTTAATTAATTCAATAGCAGTAGCTAAAAATGGAATAACTGCAGTTGGAAGCTCTGGCACAATTATTAACGCTGATGTTGCAGGCGGTATCTCTAAACCAATAGTCATTGGCACAGAATCAACTGTTTTTGAGTCAGTCGTGAAAAACACTGATGGGTCACTCACTGTAGTTGGATCAAGTAGTGAAACTTTAGGCGGTAAAAAACTGGTAGGAAAAGTTGATGGAGTAATTATTAAAATCTCTAAAGTGGGCAGATTAGTTTCAGTTGTGCGAAGCAGCGAACCTAAAGCTTCAAGAAAATGGCTCAGTGCAACTAATTCTTTTTTACTTGGTGGAGAGGTAATTACTGGTCCTAAGGTGGAGAGTGCGGTAACTAAATTTTCACGTACATATGTCCCGTCATGGACTTATAGATTTGCTTCCACGGGCAAAACCTTTACAGCAGGATCTTCCTTTGCATTTTTTCAATCAAAGGGTGGAATCACACAGTTAGCCAACTGGGCACCTAAGAACCCACAAGCCTTACTCCTTAGCTTTGATGCCCAAGGTGTCATTACCGCCGGCTACAGCGCCCCAGCCCAGCAAAGAGAAGTACTAGGGTTCTTTGTTTCCAAGGATTTAGGTCCTTTATGTATCACTTCAAGCGCAGAAACCGTTTCGATTTATACCCTCAACTAGCGGTAACCTAACTCCCTCACGATTAACGATTAAAGAAATGAGAGCGTGACATATGGGTTCCGTAATTAAAAAGCGACGCAAGCGCATGGCGAAGAAGAAGCATAAGAAACTTCTCAAGAAGACTCGCATTCAGCGCCGTAACGCTAAATAGTAATTACGGTTTTAGTAAGCCCAGCTTGGCATTAACAGTGGCAAGCACATACTTAACTTTGTTAACTATCACCCAGGTGCTCTGAGTTGGTTCAGAGCCTTGGGTGCTTCTAATTAAAGTGATGGCAGATTGGCCCAGATCTTTCTTTGTTGTATCCACTGCACATAAACGCTCCTGGCAATTAAAGAGAATAGTTTTCCCATCTGTAGATAAGTACTCACCTGGTGTTCCAAAGTTTTCAGTAGTGATTTTTGAAATCTCAAGTGGCTTGCTCAGCATCGCCCAGCGCAGTTGGTTTGGCTTTGGGAAGGTGGCAGCTGAAGTAGCTAACCACGCGACAAAAACATCCCCGTTTACCTTAGACATTGCAACATCATAACCAAAGACAGTTGCATCATCTGTTGCGATATCAAGGGTTTGATAGCTCCACGTGTTTGCATCACTACCTATGCGCGTTGCCACACGGATTGCCCCAGAAGTTATCTCTTTCTTTTGATTCATAGTTACAACTGAATCATAAGCAACATAAGTTTTAACTCCATCAAAGATTGCTTGGAGATGAAAACCAACGTCACCAGTTGTTCGACCATCAGTTTTACGATCCCCATCAACCATTTCATAGGTCCAACCAGGAGCCTTAGTCTTTACTGCTCCTAATAAGACTCCTTGGCTTTCATCACGATAAAAAACCTGAATAGCAGAAGCTGTTGCAACACATGCATTTGAAACACTGACATCACTTGATGTGCGCACACGGACAGGATCTGAATAATCATTAACTGATAGGCCATCTCCATCAACTACATCAAATACAAAGTTCTTGCCGTTATAAGAGGCATAGCGCAGATCCTTATCAGTTGAATCGCTATAGAAAAGGTGAAGGGTCTGCTTTGTACCGCTGCCATTGACACACATAGATATCTGACCAGCAATTGGGTGTGTGGTCCGCCCGCTTGTTCCACCTGCACCATCGACAGTTACTTTCTTCCACGCCTTGCCATCGTAAACAGCGAGTTTCAAATAACCGGATTTTGTATCGGTATAGGCAATAGTTGGTTGGCCATTAAAAACTGTGCTTGCAACAGATTTTCCATCTGCCGTTGCATCAAGAACTGAGCTTCTCCAGCCTGCTTGTGGAGTAACAGCTTTGCTTGTTGCTGCAGCCGACACGCCTAATGAGTTTTTTGCAACGACAGAAAATGAGTAGGAGACCCCGTTTTTTAAGCCTGCAACTACAACTGGACTTGATAGTGCCTTCTTTTCAACCCCAGTTTTTAGATTCTTCACCACATACTCACTCACTTGGGCGGTACGGATATTTACTGGTGGATCAAATGTAATAAGCACAGAGGAATCACCTATAAATGCTTGAACATTGCGCGCTGATTCAGGCAAACCAGTAGCAATTCCAGCAGGTGGCTTGTTGCGCATATCTTCCATCATCGCCAATAACAAAGGTCCAGGCTCTTTGAAAATCTCACCTGGATCTAAATTAGGAGTCATCACTGAATCCAAACCAGTCTTTGAAAATGTTGCCTCATCTAAATGGCTAGTTGAAGATCCTGATTCATAGCGAGATGGTGTGTAGAGCTTTGGCTTCACACCGTTATTAGCTTTAATTCCAAGAGGACCTGACCAGACAAGTGAAGAAGTAAGTGCTTGCCCAAGTTCAAGTGATGGTGATGGTAAATCAGCAAGTCGTCTGCCATCTGATGTTTGTGCATATGCATCGTATGGAGTTGGTTGATCAAGGCTTGCGATGCCATAGAAAGAGTCGTATGCATCATTTGATAGGAAACCTAATCCATGTGCAATTTCATGCAAGAAAACAGATTCCAAGTCATATTCATTATTGCTTGGCATACCATCCCCACGAGTGTTCCACGCAGCAGAAGAATTAACCTGGATAATCATTTCAGGGTTAGCTTTATCTAAATCTTTTCCTGCTAGAGCATTTGCTAATGCTGAGGTGTACCAAAGAGATGGATCAGGTGCACCTGAAAAACCTGAGTAGAAATTAGTTGGGCGCGCACTGCCTAAAACTCCCCAAGAACTTGAGCGACCCCACGATGCGTCAACATGGATAGTCACGGTGGAGGCGAAATTTGCAGCCCACACATCCACAGCAGCCTGAACCTCTTTTTTAGCCCAGTCAGGGAAGTTGTTGTATTTAACTTCAAACTTAGATTGTGCTTGCAGATTCTTTGCCGACCCACGTTTTTCAGGTTTTATATCAGTTGCAGTGCCTGCATAAATATGAGCCCATTGAGTTGCAGGGATAGATTTATAAAGAGCTTCTGCAGTTGGCGCAGAAAAAATCGAAGCAACAAGGGCAAGGGCAATAACGCTGGCCCGCGCCTTCTTCGAGAGGATTTTCTGCATAGGCGCACACTACCAAGGTGAGATGATTGCCTCCTAACCCAAGGGTTGGATTAAGCAACTCTCTAAGCAAACTGACAGAAAGAGCCGGCACAATGACAGTGATAACCGTATTCGGTAGACATGGTTGTCATTTGTGTGATGTGGCAGTAGAAGTTCTTGAAGGAATGCAAACTGAACTCAATTTTGAAATAGAAAAGATTTATATTGAGGCAAATACAGAGTTAGAAAAGCTATACGGTGAACAAGTCCCTGTAATTCATATCGATGGAATTCACCATGATTTCTTTAGAGTTGATCCTAAACGGTTTAAATCTTGCCTTGAAAAACATCGTCAGCGTCAATAATTTTATAAGAGTAACCCTGTTCAGCTAAAAAGCGCTGGCGGTTTTGAGCAAAGTCCTGATCAATTGTGTCTCTGGAAACTACGGAATAAAACTTTGCCGTGCGCCCATCAGACTTAGGACGCAGTATTCTTCCTAAACGTTGTGCTTCTTCTTGGCGACTGCCGAACGCTCCACTGACCTGAATAGCGATAGTTGCATCAGGTAAATCAATAGAAAAGTTAGCTACTTTTGAAACTACAAGAGTTGTTATTTCACCTGATCTAAATTTATTAAAGAGTATTTCTCGTTCTTTGACGGGAGTTTCACCTTTAATCAAGGGCACACCCAAAACTTCAGATAGTTCATCTAATTGATCAATATATTGGCCAATAACTAAAATCTGTTCGCCTTGATGTTTCTTAACGAGTGCTTCAACGACGTCACGCTTTGTGCGAGTTGTTGCACAGTGGCGGTAGCGGTTTTCAACTTCAGCAGTTGCATAAGATAAACGCTCGGTCTCAGTCAGGTTTACTCGCACCTCAATACACTCCGCCGGTGCGATGTATCCTTGCGATTCAATTTCTTTCCAAGGCACATCAAAGCGCTTAGGGCCAATGAGGGAGAAGACCTCACCTTCCATTCCATCTTCGCGTACCAAAGTGGCAGTTAAACCCAATCGACGGCGTGATTGGATATCTGCGGTGAAGCGAAAGATAGGTGCAGGCAATAGGTGAACTTCATCGTAGATAATTAAGCCCCAGTCATATGAATCAAAGAGATCAAGGTGGGCATACACACCGCTCTTTTTCTTTGTCATCACTTGATATGTAGCAATAGTTACAGGGCGAATCTCTTTCTTGGCACCTGAATATTCACCAATCTCATCTTCATTGAGTGATGTTCGCTTTAATAACTCTTCGCGCCACTGTCTTGCAGCCACAGTGTTTGTTACCAAAATCAAAGTGGTGGCTTTTGCATGTGCCATGGCTGCTGCGCCAACAATTGTCTTTCCAGCACCGCACGGCAAAACCACCACACCCGAACCACCATGCCAAAAACCTTCAGCGGCCAACTCTTGGTAGGGACGAATCTTCCAATCCTCTTGCTTGAGTGCAATTTCATGTGCTTGACCATCAACGTATCCAGCAAAATCTTCTGCTGGCCAACCAAGGCGAAGTAATGATTGTTTAATCTGTCCGCGCTGACTTGGCAAAACAGCAATTGTCTCTTTATCAATGCGAGCACCCAGTAATGGTTGAATCTTTTTGGCGCGAATGACTTCTTCTAGAACTGCAGAATCAGTTGTAACAAGAATTAGCCCGTGGACTGGATCTGCTTCAAGGCGAAGACGTCCGTAGCGAGACATCGTTTCTGCAACGTCAATTAATATTGAATGCGGCACGGCGTAGCGTGAATACTTAATTAAAGTATCGATTACTTGCTCAGCATCATGTCCTGCTGCACGTGCATTCCATAAACCCAAAGGAGTTAAACGATATGTGTGAATATGTTCTGGGGAGCGCTCTAATTCAGCAAATGGTGCAATGGCACGCCGGCACTCTGTAGAGAGCGGATGATCGATATCTAACAGCAGCGTTTTATCGCTTTGGACGATTAACGGTCCATCACTCATCTAATAAATCCTTAATCAAGGCGTTCAGTAACGTGCTTCTAATCTCAAGAACGCTGATATCAACCCATTCATGGGCAGCATGAGCGCCATCACCTATTGCACCTAATCCATCTAGAACTTGCGCGCCAGCTGCTGCTGCGAAGTTGCCATCACTTGCTCCACCAACGGATACATGGCCCAGAGGCGACATTCCTAATTTTTTAGCAACTTTCTCAGCACGCTCATAGAGAGCCATAGTTGAAGAGGTTTCAAGTGGTGGTCGGTTAAAGCCACCACTGATTTCATAACGTGCATCGGCATTAACAGCCTTGAGATTTCTAATCGCTGCGTCTACCCGCTTGAGATCATCCATTGAATATGAGCGAATATCTATATCAAGCACAGCTAAATCTGGAACAGTGTTTGTTGTGTTACCAGAGCGCACCATGGTTGGAACAACAGTTGTCCCATGCTCCTTATTTTCAAGGGCAGCAACTGCAAGAATGGCATGAGCAATCTCAATGGTTGCGTTGATTCCTTTTTCTGGTTCAAGGCCCGCATGTGATGCTTTGCCGTGAATCTTTATTTGATACATAGCTGTGCCCTTGCGGCCGGTCTTAACCATTCCGTTGAGGGAGGCCTCTAAAACTAAAACGGCTTTAGCTTGGGCAGAAATTTGCTTGATAAACTCTTTACTTGTTGCACTTCCAGTTTCTTCATCTGTAGTTGCAACTAATGCAGCAGAACCATTGATGCCCTTCATTGCATAGAGGGCCTGAATAAATCCGGCTTTCATATCAAAAATTCCAGGGCCAGTTGCTTTGTTACCTTCCACCTTCCAAAGTGGAGTAAAAGAGCCTTTAGGCCAAACTGTGTCTAAGTGCGCCAACACAACTACCTCAGGATTTTCTGCGCCCCACCAAAAAACAGGCCGTCCATTTACTTCACGGATTTGTGCGGGTGTTCCAAGAATTGTTGTTGCAAGATCACTTGCTAATCTCACTACCTCTTGACATGCCGCTAGATCTTCAGTTGGTGATTCCAACTTAACCAGAGCTTCAAGGGCGGCCAACATGGGTTAATCCTATAGTGGCGCCACGCCGGTGATGCGGGGGATTCTGAAGGACTGGACTTCACCGGTTGCGTGATCGCGAGCAATCACAGCACCCGCGCTTACTCGTATTGGATCGATGATGCGATGAGTGACCGCGCCGTTGTTATCGGCATATCCAATAGAAAGTGATTTCTCCTCCAGGATGTATCTATTCACCAAATCCATTGTTTCATTTGCTGTGGTGCGAGGCAGGGCACCCAAAGCTTCATTGGCAGCTTGTCGCAAATGAGTTTGCTTGTGAGTTGATTTTTCACCAGTGCGAATTGCTCGGATTGCAGCCTGTAAATTCTCTTCGCTTGTTATTTCAATTTCACCAATTACACGAGGAGGTCGAGGTTTAGTCACTGTACGGTTAGATCGTGGGCCTGTGAGCATAATTCCAGTTGCTGATTCACCTGCAGGCAGATAACCAGCTTCACGCAAAATACGCATAGTGTCTGTCGCATCATGATCACAGATGACAACTTCAGGTGCGATGCGGCGCAGTTCAAGAATCTCTAATCTCTTATCATTAATAATCTGAGAAATGAGAGCAGTGTCTTCGCAGCGAATGAATGCCGATGTATTTCCAACACGCAATTTGCCATGCTTTTTAGAAACATCGGCAATGAGATACTCCAAGGGTTGTGGCATGGGAGTCTTAGAAGTCTTAGTTAAGAAGACCTTAATTTCATCCCCAGTTTTGCCATGATCAAGTGCACGACGAATCGTTGCTTCGCTAAAGCGATAAACAGTTGCACCTCCACGACTTTCAATATCGGCCATCATGGCAAGTTGCTGTGAAATCTCATGTTCTAGTGGACCCGGTGCAATTGCGGTGTTATCGCTCTGAATCAAAATATGGTCAACGGTTTTAGGTAGGTCTTCATTAATGATCGCTATATCTTCACCGCCTAAAAACTCAAGACCGTATTTAGAGATTGCACCTTGCCCAGTAATTCCAAGCCATTCAGCCTCCCGCAGAGTCCAACTAGCTAACTCTTCTTGCAGGGATGAGTTACGACGCACAGGAGCACGCCAAGCAATCACTTCATTAAAGGATGCAAGCTCCGGGGCAATTCCCTGATTCTCATTGAGAATGGCCAGAGTTAAAGCGCGTACTTTTGATGCATTTACTCGGTCTAACTCAGGCCCCAGGGCTGCAACGTTTTTAGATTCTGCGCGGCCAACTAATCCGCTGACTCGAGAAGTAATCAGCCATTGCGAAGCAAGAGCTTGCCAACGATCAGCAGGAGTTTGCATCAACCAGATATCAAATTTATTACTAGGCATTATTCGATCTTGCGGGTCAAAACTAATAAGTGAAGCTAGGTATGCAAGCTCGGTAATAAAAGCTGTGCAGGATTCATCCACACCTAAGTGAGTAGAAAGAATTTTTAAATCACGCACTCCCAAACCACCTGCACGTAGTGCATCGGATGGTTCATCAGCCCAGAAGTTGAGTAGCTCTTCTACCCAACGCAAGACTGTAGAGATATTGGCAATGGCTGCACGATTGATCTGTTTTTCATCACGCTTTGAGCCCTTTAATTGCGGCTGAACAATAAAGTTTTCTTTATGAACTTTGCCGCCGCGAAGATGTATGGCAACTTCACGAGGCAAGAGAACTGTTCGCTGATCAAGAGGCACAAGAAACTTTTGCTCCAGTAACCAAGCAACTCCCGGTCCAGGATTCTTTATATCTCCAACGCTTCCGCGTGGAGGTCCCCAAATTAATCTCTCTAAGACTTTCTTAGCTTCAGGTGGTGCTTTTTCAACTTCAGCAACTTTGATTTTTGCAACTGATGAAGGACCAAGACCTGCAGGTTCATTACCAATCACATCGCGCAGTTGTGAAGGAAGGCGCATTCCATCATCGGAGGGGTAAATCAGAGCAATTGAGATCAAGTGATCTAACGCTGAGGATGCAGCCTTGTCTGTTATCGCAACAATACTTTTTAAAGAAAAAGGCTCATTAATAGCTGCTGCAGCTTCCAATACTTGGAACTGCCACTTATTGAGTGAATCAATCGCACGAGCCAGACTAGGCGGTGAGCATGCACGCACGGCAAGGGATGCAATATCTGGCGGGACAGGAGTTACTAAATCTGGACGCGCAGAAAACAATTCTAGAAAGGTGGCATCATCGACACTACGTAAGTAGTCGGCGAATGAGCGCATTTCCATAACTTGCCTACATTACTGGCATTTAGCGTTTAATGGTTAATCAACCTCGTTTTTTGCGCGGGGTCAACCATGTTCCCAGGGCAGCAACTCTGACAACAACAGGGGAGATAATCTTGGCTAAATGGCGGGCACGGCGGAAATCATGGATTGGCCACCCTTCTGCCATTGCACGCAACGACAAGATTGCATCTGGATTAATCGCTGATGGGTACCCCACGCATTGCAATAATGGAAAATCATTATGACTATCTGAATAGGAGTAACAACTCTCTAGGATCAAACCCTTTTGCTCGGCAAGTTGACGGACAGCAACTGCTTTTTCTTTTCCATGTAATAAGAGACCTAGCATTTTGCCTGTGTATTTACCATCTTTAGTTTCAGCTTTGCTGCCAAGTGCTCCTGTAAAACCTAACCTCTTTGCCATCAGTACTGCCATATCTTCAGGTGCTGCAGTCACTAACCACACTTCTTCACCTGCAGCTAAATGTTTTTGCGCGATATCAATTGTTCCTTGCCATAGAGCAGGTGATACATATTGATCATAGATCTCTTGCGCAATCTTTAATATGTCTTCAACGCTATGACCGCCGATAAAATCCGTGGCAGCATCTTGAAAGCGTTGAATCTCTTCTCTATTTTCTTTACCTGTTAGACGAAATCTAAGGTTGGCCAAAACGAAGCGCGAAATATCCTTTTTTGTGAAATAACCACGCTGATACATACCCTTACCCAGGAAGTAGAGGGTTGAGCCACGAATGAGGGTGTTATCTACATCAAAAAAGGCTGCTCGCTTCGCCGTGAGTGCCATGTCACTACCTTAACGAACTTGCGCCAATTGGGACGCTTTATGCTTTACCAATGAGTTCAACAGTCCATGTCGTCCGCCACGGTGAAGTAGAAAATCCCAACAAGATTCTCTATGGCCGCCAACCCGGCTGGGCTCTTTCTGCACGCGGGCAAGAAATGGCACAAACATTGGGTGATTGGTCTCGAACCATAGATCTAGGTGCACTCCATGTCTCTCCACTGCAACGAGCACAAGAAACTGCTGCACCTATTGCTGCAGCGCACAACATTGCAATTACAACAGATGAGCGCTTGATCGAAGCTGCAAATGTCTTTGAAGGAAAACCTTTTGGGGTGGGAGACGGCGTTTTGAAGCATCCATCTTCATGGCGTCACTTGTGGAATCCATGGAAACCATCATGGGGTGAGCCTTACGATCATCAAATCAACCGGATGTTGGCTGCAGTATTTGCTGCCCGAGATGCAGCTCATGGTAAAGATGCAATAGCTATTTCTCACCAATTACCCATTTGGATTCTTAGAAGTGCGATTGAGAATCGCAGATTGCTTCACGATCCACGCCGTCGTGAATGTTCATTGGCATCAGTTACTAGCATTCATTTTGACGATGAAGGTTTTATCTCAGGTCTTACTTACTCTGAACCAGCACGCCATTTGTTACCAAAGAAGAATTAATGAAATCAGGAATTAAGGCTGTAGTCCTTATGGTGATTGCGCTTTCACTGACTTCATGCGGAGGTGGTGGAACTTCTACTTCCCAAGAATCTTTTGTTTCTGGTAATGGTTCTGTAACTTTTATTAAGCCAGAGAAAAGAATTGAAGCACCGGCTTTGTCTGGAATGACTTTGTCTGGAACTAACTACTCGTATTCAGTTGGTAAGGTCGCTGTGGTAAATGTGTGGGCATCATGGTGTTCTCCATGTAGGGCAGAGGCTCCCACTCTTGTGGCGCTTGCCAATAAATATAGTGATGTTGCATTTATCGGAATTTTGACGCGTGATAACCCTGCAACTGCAGAAGCTTTCCAAAGAGGTTTTTCACTTCCATATCCAACCCTTATTGATGATTTACTATTAATAGGCTTCAAAGGATCACTTCCAGCAAATGCCATCCCATCAACAGTTCTCATTGATAAGGCTGGCAGAGTTGCTGCTCGCATATCTGGCGCAGTTACTGTTGCCTCACTTTCAGATCTCATTGAGCGGGTGAGTAAAGAATGAAAGATTTCTTCGTAGAACAAATTATGAGTGGCTTTCTTGTGACTGCGCTACCAGTGGCTTTTGTGGCCGGCGTAATTTCCTTTCTTTCTCCTTGTGTATTGCCTCTTGTGCCGGGTTACTTGTCCTTTGCCGCAGGCTTTTCGCTCAATCGTGGCAAGGTATTTCTTGGTTCAATTCTCTTTGTCTTTGGCTTTAGCACTGTTTTTGTTTCATATGGAGCAGTTTTTGGTGGAATTGGAAATCACTTAGTCACGCATGAAGAGTTAATTTCTAGGGTTCTAGGTGTAATCACAATACTTCTCGGCTTTGTTTTTCTTGGGCAATTTCCATTTGCTCCATCATTTCGCCCCAGAATGAAAACAACAGGTGGATTAATCGGGGCTCCTATTTTAGGCTTCCTTTTTGGTGTCGGTTGGACTCCGTGTATTGGCCCTGCATTGGCAGCTGTTCAGACTTTAGCTTTTCAAGAATCTAGTGCAGTGCGTGGCGCATTACTTTCTTTGGGTTACTGTTTTGGATTGGGTTTGCCCTTCATTGCTTCAGGCATTTTCTTAGATCGCTCAGAAAAATTGCGCAAGTATTTAGTTAAGCGCGGAGATGTAATCTCTAAAGTTGGTGGCATCTTTCTCATCGTGATTGGTTTATTGGAAGTCACTGGCTTATGGGGCCAACTGATGAATTCGATGCGCTCTCTCATTTCAGATTTTATTCCGGTGGTTTAAATGAGCCAAGAGATAGAAGTCCCAGAGCTAGGTAGCGTTGGTTTATTGCGCTACGGCTGGCGTCAATTAACAAGTATGCGCACAGCGCTAATACTCTTGTTATTACTTGGAATCGCAGCAATCCCAGGTTCACTCGTTCCTCAGCGAACACAGAACCCCATTAAAGTCGGTGAGTACTTCAAGAATTCACCAGAGCTATCTCAGTGGATGGATCGATTCTCACTCTTTGATGTTTATGGATCTCCATGGTTTAGTGCCATCTATATCCTGCTCTTCATCTCACTTATTGGCTGTGTTCTGCCTAGAACAATCGAACATTTTCATGCTGCGCGAGCCCTGCCACCTGCAACACCGAAAAACCTTGATCGCATGGAGCATCACACCTCTTGGTCTGCCAAAGGCGATGAGTTAGACAAAGCTCGTGCTTGGTTTAAATCCAAGCGATTTAGAGTTCTAGAAAAAGATGGCTCTATCTCTGCTGAAAAAGGATTTATGCGAGAGAGCGGAAATCTCTTCTTTCATTTAGCGCTCATACTAGTTTTGCTTGGAATCTCTTTTAGCTCTTTGTTTGGTATGCGTGGAATGGCAATTGTAAATGTGGGTGAGCGCTTCGTAAATACCACAACTAGTTACGATTCTTTGAACTATGGCAAGTTGTTTAGTGAAATGAATCTTTCTGATTTTGCTCTAACGGTCGATAAGTTTACTGCCAAATACAATGTTGTTACTAGCGCGCCTGAGGATTATACGCTCGATGTTTCTTTTGCTAAGGGTGATTTAACTAAAGCAGAGAAGCGCACAATAAAAGTTAATTCGCCATTAAAATTGGGAAATACCAGTATCTATCTACAGGCTAATGGTTATTCACCTGTTGTGACAGTGAGAGATTCAAAGGGCAATGTGGCTCTGCAAGGTCCTGTACCGTTCTTGCCGCAAGATGCAAACTTACGCTCTACCGGTGCTATTAAAGTTCCAGATGCGGATCCGCAAATCGGATTTGTGGGCTCTTTCGTGCCAACTTATGCCCGCAGTGGTGCAGATGGTGCAGTGAGCGTTTTTCCAGAAGCTTTAGATCCGCGACTTTTATTATCTGCTTGGGTGGGTGATTTAGGTCTCGATAGTGGAGTCCCACAATCGGTATATCGCATCGACACTTCAAAGATGAATCAGGTGGGTCTTAAATCATTAAAGCCAGGCCAGACATTTACATACCCCCAAGGTTCTATAACCTTTGAGGGTTATCTGCAGTGGGTCAACCTGGAGATAGTTAATGATCCTGGGAAGAACTTTGCCTTGCTCGGCGCTATTGTTGCCATCCTTGGCTTGCTTGCATCACTGTTTACAAGACGCCGCCGAATATGGATTCGTGTTGGTAACTCGGTAGAAGTTGCAGGTTTAGCTAAAAATGCAGCACCTGGCTTAGATGTTGAAATAGCCGAGTTTGTAGCGATATTGAGGGGAGAGAAATAGATGTCACGCACCTGGGCTTATCTCTCGAACTACCTTGTGTATTCATCAATGGCCGTCTACACCCTGTCCTTTATCGCCCATGCAATTGAAACAGCGTGGGCTGTTCGAGTAACGACTGAAGATTCAAAGAAGAATCTAGATTACAAGCGCACAGAAAAAGTTGCCCGTGTCGCAACTGCGATGATGATTTTAGGATTTATTTTGCTATGTGCTGGTGTTGTTGCTCGTGGTGTCTCTGCTAGTCGAGTGCCATGGGGCAATATGTATGAGTTTTCCATTACAGGCGCTATGGCATTTTCTGGTGCATACCTTGCCGCACTTCGTAAATATGATTTGCGTTGGTTGGGATTATTGGTTTCAATCGCAGTATTACTCACCCTAGGAACTGCCGTGGCAGTTCTTTATCGCCCAAGTGCACCTCTCGTCCCAGCACTTAAGTCAACGTGGTTAGTTATTCACGTCTCTGCTGCGATTATCTCTGGCGGTGTTTTCTTATTAGCAAATGCGATTGCTGCCGCCTATCTTTATTTAGATGCAATGGAGTCTCGCGGGGAAAGAACTGCTTGGGCAAAGCGCTTGCCATCACTTGAAGACTTAGATCAACTTTCTTATCGTTTAGTTGCATTTGTCTTCCCACTTTGGACCTTTGCAGTTATTGCAGGGGCTATTTGGGCCGAAAGTGCATGGGGTCGCTATTGGGGCTGGGATCCAAAAGAGACGTGGGCATTTATTACGTGGGTGGCCTATGCAGCGTATTTGCATGCACGCGTAACTGTTGGCTGGCGTGGACGCAAAGCTGCATGGTTGTGCTTGTTTGCAGGTTCAACATTTCTATTTAACTACGTATACGTAAATATCTGGGGCACAGGAAAGCACACCTACTCAGGGCTTTAATAATGTGCCAGACTTTATAGCCTCAACTACTAAGAGGTTTCAAATGGGTGCTCAACGAAAGTTTCTAGCAGTAGCAATAACTTGTTTAGTCTCTCTGAGCGTAAATAACTTCCATGCATCGGCAGATCCTGCAGATGTGTTTCCAAGTGGCCCATACGATGCGAATCTAATTTCAGCATCAATACTTTACCCATCTCTATTTGGTGTTAATAAAGGTTTACCTGTAGCAGATGTTACTGGCGTGCTTTTACCGAACGGAACAATTCGAGCTTTTGTTTTTGCACAGAATAAAGGAATTGAAATTGCTGATTCCACTGATGGAAAAGTTTTCACAAGAGTTGGGAATGCTTTTGGTGGAGACCGCGGTCAAGGAATGCCACGTGTTGTGAAACTCACCGATGGAAGATATCGAATGTACAACTCCACAAGTGAAGGAATTGGCTGTTCTATTTCAAGTGATGGATTAAATTTCACATCCGAAAAAACAACGTGCATCTCAAAATCTAGTTTTGCTGCAGCAAAGAGTGGATTAACTGGTCCCGGAATTGTGAAGCTCTCTGATGGAAAGTATAGAGCATTTTTCTCTGACATGGTTATTGCAGGAACTGGTCCAGATCCTCACCAGGTATATTCTGCGACATCGACTGATGGATTAATTTGGACTGCAGATTCCGGAGTTCGCATTGGAACCGGTGCAACAAATATCACTAGAAGTGCCGAACATCCAGCGGCCGCAATGCATGCGGATGGCTCGATTACTTTGTTCTTTTATGACAATGCAGCCCGAGGCGGAAAAGACGCAATGGGAATGCCAATTTTAGAAAATGGCGCTCAAGGTCTTTGGTATGCAACAAGTACGGATGGGGGATTAACTTTTGCAAATGAACACCAGATGGTATTTCCTCCATCTTTAGGGCATGGATTCGGAAATGACCCAGATGTTTTCCTAGATAAAGATGGCTCCATGATTTTATGGGCAGGTGGATTTGATACTGCTGTCGGTGGATACATTGGAGGTTTGAAATTAACTAAGCAAGTAGTTGTAGTTGCACCGACACCAACTCCAACACCGATACAAACGAAAATTCCAACCCCAACTCCCACCCCTGCAGTCACTACTCCAATCGCTACCCCAGCGCCTGTTGTGGCAGTTGCTGCAGATAAGAAAGTCACGATTACATGCATTAAAGGCAAGTTAACTAAGAAGGTAACTGCAATAAAACCAACTTGTCCTGCAGGTTATAAGAAGAAGTGAGTTAGAGCTTGCCTAAGAAATCCGGATCATCATCCGGTGGCAAGATGCGACGCTTAGGTCCACCACCTAAACCTTTGCGCTTGGGACGTCCAGCAATCCAGTAGGCAATTGGACCAAGTGTTCCAATTAAAATAATAATTAAGATCCATGCCCACTTTGGCAAGTTTCTGATTTGGCTTTCATCAGTTCGTGCACAATCAATTAATGTGTAAATGGTGAAACCAGTTAACAGGAGAATGGGCAGGATGCGAGACATGGTTTTAGTCTAGCGCGAGAGCTAGTGCAAAGAGAACCCCAAAAAACATTTGTAATTTTCCGGTCTTTCCTAAAAGTGGAATAAGGCTTGCCCCAGTTGCACCAGAGATCACAGAGCGCGAAATCGAGAAAGTTAATGGGAGTACTGCTAACGTCAGAAGTGACCATGGAATCAAAGTTGCCAGAGCGCTTACGTGCGCAATCACTAGCCAGGCAACCAAGCCTGTGCGTGCTCTCAAATCACCAACTCTGACAGCCAGAGTTCGTTTACCAACTAATTCATCTTGTGCACGATCGCGAATGTTGTTAACTGCCAAGATTGCACAAGACAGAGAACCCATGGGCACGGCGCATAAAACACTTAAGGCAGTGATCTGACCAGTTTGTGCAAAGTAGGTACCAACCGTTGCAGTTAAACCAAAGAAAATAAAGACTGAAAACTCACCTAAACCGCTATAGCCATATGGATTTTTCCCACCGGTGTAACCCCATGCTGCAGCAATGGCTGCAATACCCACAACCATCAACCATGGCGAACTCAATAGCGAGAGCCAGATTCCGGCAATAGATGCGATACCAAAAGAGATAAAGGCTGCCAGCTTTACCTGCGCTGCAGTTGCTAAACCACTTGCCACTAAACGTGTTGGCCCAATGCGTTGAGCATCACTTCCCTTAACGCCATCGGAATAATCGTTGGCATAGTTAACGCCGATCTGAAGCCAAACCCCCACCTTGAGCGCAAGGGCTGCTCGAAACCAGTTCCAATCACTACCCGCTAAGGCAGTTGCAACAACTACCGGGGCAATTGCCGCGGGCAATGTGCGTGGACGGGCACCGAGAATCCACTTATTCATCGTTCACCATTTTCGCAAGAGCTGTGCGATCGACTTTGCCGATACCGAGCAAGGGTAACTGCTCAAGGTGATGAATTCCTTTTGGCTTTGATGCAGCCCCTAACGCTGCCTCTAAATAATGCGCAATTTCACTCTCTCCGATCTCACCAACGACAGCTAGGTGCAGCGCATGTCCCCACTGAATGTCATTGACTGCAAAGGCGGCAAATTCAATCTCTGGATAACGAATGGAAAGCGTTGCTTCAATAGCAGTCAGTGAGAGATTTTCACCACCTGAGATGATGACATCATCGGCTCGCCCTAAGATCTGAAGTTTTCCATCAATAACTTCACCAAGATCATTTGTGACAAACCATCCATCGCTAAGAATATAGAGATCTGGGGCATTCAAATAAGTTTCTGACATGACTGCGCCACGGATTTGAACTAAGGATTTTTCATTGAGGCAATATTCAACACCTTCAATTGCTTGGCCGTTATAGATGCAGCCGCCAGAAGTTTCAGTCATTCCATAAGTTTCAACAACATTAATCCCAGCACTCATTGCCTGTTGTCGTAGTGCTGGCGATAGTGCTGCGCCTCCCACCAATACCGCTTGGGCGTTTTGTAAATGGCTCAGTAATCGAGAATCAGTCTTGAGAGCTCTAAATAACTGTGTTGGAACAATTGACGTGAAATCAACTTTTGGATAATCACCTACATGCTCACGCAAATCAATAGGAAGTGTTCCAAGTTCCATTGACCGGATAATCACATTGACGGCAGCTATATGCGTAAGCGGTAAAAATAGCGACCACTGCTGGCCAGGCTTTGCCTCCAAGAAATTATTTGATGCCCGCGCAGATGCAAGTAATGCTGAAGCTGTAAAAGCAACCTCTTTACTCATTCCTGTGGTGCCACTGGTGCCAATAACTAATGCAATACGTGAAGGAGCGCTAGTTGATCGAACCTCGCCAAAACCTAAGGCTGGGCCAGTACCAGCCAGGGCTGCTGTGATTTCTCCCGCTAAATCTGGGATTGCGCACGCAGGGCTGACCCGGTGAATATCTCGTTGTGACTTCATCTCCATTGCACGCGTAGGCTATCGCTAGTAAAGGTAATGGAGGAAATGTGAGCAAACCCTTTAAGCGTGATTTTGGTAGCCGTGAGATACCTCATTGGATAACTGCGCCCGGCGGTGAAGAGTTCGTCGATATTAAATATCAGATGGGTGATGGCATTGCCAAAATCACCATTAATCGACCTCAACTTCGTAATGCATTTCGCCCACAAACCATTATTGAATTAATTGAAGCTTTTGATTTAGCACGAGATAACGAAGAAGTTGGCGTCATTATCTTTACTGGTGAAGGCACTGAAGCCTTTTGTTCAGGTGGGGATATCAATGTTCGCGGTGACGATGGCTATCTTGGTGATGACAAATTAGCTAAAAAAGGTATTGGCCGTCTTAATGTTTTAGATTTACAAGTACAAATCCGTCGAACCCCTAAACCAGTTGTTGCAATGGTTGCAGGCTGGGCAGTTGGCGGGGGACATGTATTACATGTTGTCTGTGATTTAACTATTGCTGCAGATAATGCAAAGTTTGGTCAAACCGGTCCTATGGTTGGTTCATTTGATGGTGGTTATGGTTCAGGCTTACTTGCAGCACATGTTGGTCAAAAGAAAGCTCGTGAAATTTGGTTTATGACTCGTCAATACAATGCCCAAGAAGCTCTCAATATGGGACTAGTTAACACTGTTGTTCCACTCGCAGAGCTAGAAGCAGAAACTGTTTCTTGGTGCCGAGAGATGCTGCGTAACTCCCCACTTGCACTTCGCTTGCTTAAAGCGAGTTTGAATGCAGCAGATGATGGTTTAGCAGGTGTTCAACAGTTAGCAGGGGATGCAACCTTGTTGTTTTATATGACGCAAGAAGGTCAAGAAGGACGCGATGCGTATATGGAAAAAAGAGATCCTGACTTCGGGAAATTTCCAAAGCGCCCTTAAACGATGCTTGATGTGATTCTCGACTCTTTAAGAGTCATCAGCCTTCCAACAAAGAGCAATTTTCGTGGAATCAATCACCGCGAGGTTGCACTATTTGAAGGACCACAAGGCTGGGCGGAGTTCTCACCTTTCCTTGAATACTCTGATGAAGAATCTTCACGCTGGTTAGCGTGTGCAATAGAGGCTGCAATGCAAGCACCACCAAGGCTTTATCGAAGCTCAGTAGGTGTCAATGCAACTATGCCTGCGTTAAATGGCGAAAGTGAAATTAATCGGATTCTTGCAGGGTTTCCGGGGTGCACAACAGTAAAAATCAAAGTTGGAACACATGAGAAAGAAGATCTAGAAAGAATCGCAACTGTCAGAAAGTTAAGCCCACAATCCAAGATACGTATTGACGTAAATGGCTTATGGAGCGTGGATCAGGCAGCTAAGTTCATAGAGAGTTGTGGGGAGATTGAATACGTAGAACAGCCATGTGCCACAGTGGCCGAACTGCGTGAATTAAAATCACGAATAGATGTGAAGATTGTTGGTGATGAAATACTTCGCAAGAGTAAAAACCCATTCGAATTGGATTTAGATGGTGCGATAGATATTGTGATGCTAAAAGTTCAACCACTGGGTGGGATAAGAAATGCACATGCATTAGCTGCTCACCACAAATTACCAGTCGTTGTTTCAAGCGCCCTTGAAAGTGCAGTGGGTATTAACTATGGATTAATCTTGGCGGCTTCCTTTGAAGAGATGGACTTTGACTGCGGCCTTGCCACAGGCTCACTGCTGGCAGATAACATTGCAAATATTCCAATCATTGAAGGAAAGATGCAGATTAAGCGCATTGAGCCCAGGTTTGTTGGCTTAGAAGTGAGCGCTGATCGCTTTGATTGGTGGAAGAATCGCATCATGAGAACAGCAGCGCTACTGGGATGAACAACTCAACCAGCCTTGCCCGCGTGATGGTTCGCCAGATCATTGAAGCAGGAATCACAGATGTTGTTATATCTCCAGGTTCTAGAAATGCACCACTTTCACTTGCATTTTTTGCTGCATCACGGCGTGGATTAATTAAGTTACATGTGCGAATAGATGAGCGCACAGCTGCTTTCTTTGCCCTAGGAATCATTAAAGCAACAGGTCGCCCAGTTCCCATTGTGTGTACGAGTGGAACGGCAGTTGCTAATTACCACCCAGCAGTTTTGGAAGCCAGCCATACCAACGCACCACTTTTGGTTTTAACCGCTGATCGTCCAGCAATCTTGCGCAAAACTGGGGCTAACCAAACTACTGAACAGGCAAGAATTTATGGAAAAGCAGTTCGCTACTTTGCAGATATCGATGGACCTGTTTTTCCCATGGAGCTGCCATTTGATAGTTTGCGAAGTGGTCCAGTGCATTTAAATGTGCAATTCGATGAACCGATGCTTCCCGATGATTCTGATCAGTGGTTAGATGAAATTTCAATTTCAGCTAAAGCTTTTGAAACTAGAACTAAGCCAGCGACCCTAAAAAACGATGCTCATAGAGGTGTACTTGTTATTGGCCATGATCGCGGTGGCTTAAGCGTTGAGAGCGTTAGAGACTTTGCCAAAGAATTGGGATGGCCAACTATTGCTGAAGATCCTCTCTCATTTCCTGATGCAGTTGCCCATGCCTCTATCTTCTTAACTTCTGCCCAAATTCGTGCAGCGTTGATTCCACAAACAGTCATTGTTATAGGGCGCACAACTTTATCTCGCTCCATAAATACCTTTCTAAAATTGGCACCTACGCAAATTGTTATCGACCCGCGTATGGCAACAGTAGATAGCGATAGACATGCAGATAAGCGCTTCACACAGATTCCAGAGCTCAAAACCCATCAAGCATCTCCTGAGTGGAGTGCGCAGTGGGAAAAATATGCAGATCGCGCTGCCAAGAGTATCGATGCATTAACTGGATTTAGTGAAGCTGTTATCGCTAGAGAGATATCTACCAACTTGCCTGAGGGTTCCACTCTCTTTGTTTCATCTTCTAGACCCATTCGAGATTTAGAGGGATTTGCAGCTCCACGCAGTGGTGTGACAACCCATGCAAACCGTGGGCTTGCTGGCATTGATGGCAATATCTCAACTGCACTAGGCATCGCCTCAGCAGGCAAGCAAACATTTGCAATACTTGGCGACTTATCGTTCTTGCATGACTTAACTGGATTGATTCACCGTGAAGATATTAATTGCTGCTTCATCGTGATTAACAACGATGGTGGTGGAATATTTTCAACTCTGCCGCAGCGCGGTGTGGAGGGCTTTGAGCGCGTCTTTGGCACACCACATGGCCTAGACCCAGCTGCAATTGCCAGCGCCATGGGGATTAGCGCCTCAACGATTTCATCTATTGATGAGCTGACGAAAGTATTGAAATCGCCAGTCCAAGGAATATCAATTGTTGTGGCACATGTTCCATCACGTGATGAGAATGCAGATTCTCTTAAAGCTATATATGAATCGATGAACTCTATTTAAAGTAGTGCACTTCGCATTGGAATGAGCTTTGCTTGACTTTCAGCTAACTCTTTTGCCGGATCTGAGCCAGCAACAATCCCACATCCAGCAAAGATTCGAATGGAATCACCTTTAATCTGACCACAACGCAGTGCAATTCCTAACTCACCATCTCCTGCTGCATCTACCCAACCCACAGGTCCTGCATAACGACCACGAGAGATTGCTTCAATTTCATTAATAAGGGCGGCAGCTTTATCTCTAGGCGTTCCACAGACCGCTGCCGATGGGTGAAGTTGTTCCAAGATCGTGAATGCATCAACATGGGCCAAAGTTTCAGCAAGAGCCCCAGTCACATCGGTTGCAAGGTGCATGACATTTGCTAAGTGCAAAACAAATGGAGATTCAGGAACGTTGATGGAGGTGCAGAAGGGCTCAATAGCATCGGCAACTGAGCGAACTGCATATTCATGTTCTTCTAAATCTTTAGATGAACGGGCAAGTGATGCCGCAAGTGCTAAATCTCGCTCATCATCTCCAGTCTTGCTAATAGTTCCGGCCAAGACTCGGGATGTAACCATGCTCTTGGTTAAGCGCACAAGTAGTTCAGGTGTTGCTCCTACTAATCCAGCCACAGAGAAATTCCAAGTGGAAGGGTATTCAGCAGCCAAGGTTTTTAAAATAGAGCGTGCATCAATTGCACTGTGTGAAGTTCCAACAACATCGCGAGCTAATACAACTTTATCTAGTTCATTAGTGTGAATGCGATCAACTGCTGTTTGCACACCCGTCTTCCAGACTTGATCGTTACTTTCACTCACTTCCCAGGTCACAGAAACCTTAGGCACATCTGCTTTTTCTGAATTCAGAACTGGCTGTGGGTCAGAGCCAATCCATGTGATCCAGGATTTATCGCCCTTTTTGCCCACGATTACTCTAGGAATAACAAGGACAGAGACGTCATCGGGTGAGAAAGAAAAAGATGAGAAAAGCACAGGCCCAGTGCCGTTTCCGTGCACAGTATTAGTAACTGCAAATGTCTCTAGCTGTTTCTGCCACCAATGTCTGGCGTCGGCAAATCTATGTGGCCCGCTCACTGTCGTTGTCGCATGAACGCCCCATCCGACTAAACCTTCACCAGATCGCACCCATGCAAGAGGCTGTGAATCAGGGAGCAGATCCAATAAAGGCAGATGATTGCCAAGGCGGGTGGTTGTAACAGGAATGAGGGGAGTCATAGGTGAAGTTCTACTTAATTGTGCTTTCGATTTACTATCTGCCAAATAATTGGCAGTGAAGTTCCAGCAATTGCAATCTTTATTACTTCACCAACAATAAAAGGGGTTAATCCTGCGTTAATTGTCCAAGCCCAACTTTGGCCAGTGAACTGATGCAACCAGAGCAAGCCGAATGTAAATGTTGTCAGTGTTCCTACAAGCATTGAAGGCAGAGCAGTGATAAATCTTTGATCTAAACGCTTGTGTGCAAGTACACCTAAAAAATAAGTTGCAATGAACATTCCTACTAAATAACCACCTGTAGCCCCAACGATTTTTTCAATTCCATAGCTTTGTCCAGCAAATACTGGAGCACCAGCAATACCTGCTAAGAGGTATAGGGCAAAAGTTGCGCAGCCAAGGGATGCACCATATGTGGTTGCAACGAGTAGGACACCAAGGGTTTGCCCAGTAACAGGAACAGGAGAGCCTGGAACTGGTATTGCAATTTGGGCGAGCGCAGAGATGAAAATTACGCCTCCCACAATAAGGACACTATTGCTCAGGGCGCTTGTCCGTGGCAGAAGGAAAGTTCGCAGTGATGTGGTTGGAAATGACATATACGACCTTTCATTGTGGCTGGGTTGTGGATGAGCCTACTTCAAGGGAGAATATGGCTATGTCGCGCGCTAATTTGAGCAAAGATCCTGATGAAGTAGCAGCGATGTTTGATGGGGTGGCCAAGCGCTATGACCTGGTCAATGATGTACTCAGTTTGGGGCGCACCAAGGCTTGGCGCAAAGCGGCAACCAAGATAATCGCCCCAGCCCCCGGGATGCAGATCCTCGATGTAGCCGCCGGCCCGGGTTCATCCTCTGAACCCCTTCACAAAGCAGGGGCAACGGTCTTTGCCACAGATTTCTCTGAGGGAATGCTGGCTGTGGGTCGTAAAAGCCGCCCGTATCTAAACTTCTCAAAGGCCGATGCCCTCAATCTACCCTTTGAGGCCAACCGATTTGATGTTGTGACAATCTCCTATGGCCTTCGAAACACTGTTGATTACCCCAAGGCGCTCGCAGAAGCCCTTCGAGTCACCAAACCTGGCGGTCGCATGGTCGTGGTCGAGTTCAGCCATCCCACCTGGCGCCCATTTCGCACCATCTATACCGAGTATCTGATGAAGGCCCTGCCAGCTATTGCCCGCAAGACCTCTTCCAACCCAGATGCCTATATCTATTTAGCTGAATCCATAAGGGCATGGCCAGATCAAAAGGCTTTGGCTGCTGCCATGGAAAAAGCGGGGTGGAGCCAGGTGAGCTGGAAAAACCTGACTGGCGGGGTTGTTGCAGTTCACAGTGGGATAAAGGGCTAGCGGTCATTGGCATAAGCCAAGGAACTCTAAGATTTCATCCGTGCCAGCTACATCAAATCCATACGTGCCAATTGTGGTTCTAGGGGCTATCGGCTTTGGGTTTGCGGCCTTTTCAATTATTGCAGGGGCCCTGACAGGTCCTAAACGATATAACCGAGCCAAGTTAGATGCCTATGAATGTGGAATTGAACCTTCACCGCAAGCTGCTGAAGGCGGACGCTTTCCAGTCAAGTATTTCCTTACGGCGATGCTTTTCATTATTTTTGATATCGAAATTGTTTTCCTCTATCCATGGGCAGTCTCATTCGATGCACTTGGACTTTTTGGTTTAGTTGAAATGGCTATCTTTATTGGCACAGTCTTTGTCGCATATGCATATGTGTGGCGACGCGGTGGATTGGAATGGGATTAAAACATGGGTCTTGAAGAGAAAATCCCAAGTGGTTTTGTTCTGACCACTGTTGAAAAGCTAGCCGGCTACATGCGCAAAAACTCATTGTGGCCAGCAACTTTTGGTCTTGCTTGCTGTGCTATTGAAATGATGGCAGTGGGTTCAGCCGCTAAATACGATATTTCACGTTTTGGTATGGAAGTTTTCCGTGCATCGCCTCGTCAAGCAGATCTCATGATTGTCGCTGGTCGTGTTTCAAACAAGATGGCACCAGTGCTTCGCCAGATTTATGATCAAATGGCAGCTCCAAAATGGGTCATTGCGATGGGTGCTTGTGCATCGTCAGGTGGAATGTTTAATAACTATGCAATTGTGCAAGGTGTTGATCACGTAGTTCCAGTTGATATCTATCTTCCAGGTTGCCCACCTCGTCCTGAGATGTTACTTGATGCAATTTTGAAACTACATTCAAAGATTTATGATGAAAAACTGGGCTCAAACCGTGCAGAAATCATCAAAGAAGTTGAACTTGCTGCAATGAATGCAAAGCCAACTATTGAAATGAAGGGTCTGCTGGCATAAATGAGTGAGCAAGGAATGTTTGGTGCGCGTGGCACCGGCGACACATCAGGATATGGCGGGCTAGTCCGCACCGCGGCTGCCACAGGCTCATCCGAGCGCCCCTTTGGCAGTTATTTTGATGAAGTTGCCGATGATTTAGAGCGCGCATACCCATTGTTTTCAGAGGCAATTGAACGCGTAGTTGTTGATCGCGGTGAATTAACTTTGCATGTCAAGCGTGAAAAGTTAGTAGAAGTTTCAAAGATTTTGCGTGATTCATTAAAGTTTGAAATGTGTATGGGTGTATCTGGAGTTCACTATCCAACAGATGCAGGCCGCGAACTACATGCGCTTTATCCATTGCTGTCATTGACTCATAACCGACGCATTCGTCTTGAAGTATCAGTGCCTGATGTAGATCCTCATATTCCATCAGTAGTTGAAGTGTGGGCGGGAAATAACTGGCATGAGCGCGAGACCTTTGACATGTTCGGAATCATCTTTGATGGCCACCCAGGGTTAACTCGCATTTTGATGCCAGATGATTGGCAAGGACACCCACAACGTAAAGATTATGCACTCGGTGGAATTCCAGTTGAGTACAAGGGTGCAACAACTCCTCCTCCTAATGAGAGAAGGAGTTACAAGTGAGAACTTTTGATCCATATGCACCGTCTCGAGATACAACTGAAGGAACTGTTTATTCAGTAACCGGCGGGGATTGGGATTCACTCGTTCAAGAAATTGGCTCAACAAAAGAAGAGCGCGTTGTTGTGAACATGGGTCCACAGCACCCATCAACGCATGGCGTGCTGCGTTTGGTTCTAGAGCTAGAGGGTGAAACAGTTACTGAAGCTCGCGCTGGAATTGGCTACCTACACACAGGTATTGAAAAGAACATGGAATACCGCAGCTGGACTCAGGGCACAACTTTCGTCACTCGTATGGATTATTTGGCACCACTGTTTAATGAGACCGCCTATTGCTTAGCTGTTGAAAAGCTTTTGGGAATTACACAGGATGTTCCAGAGCGCGCCAGCGTTATTCGCGTGATGATGATGGAGCTCAACCGAATCTCCTCTCACATGGTGGCCCTTGGCACAGGAGCCCTTGAATTAGGTGCGATTTCACCTATGTTCTTTGCCTTCCGTGAGCGCGAAACAGTGCTCGATATCTTTGAAATGATTTCAGGACTTCGCATGAATATGGCCTATGTGCGCCCAGGTGGAGTTGCGCAAGATCTTCCCATGGGTGCAATTGCAAAAATTCGTGATGCCGTAGCGCTCATGCGCAAGAACTTTAAAGACAACACAACATTGCTTGTTGGTAATTCAATTTGGATGAAGCGCACCCAAGGTATTGGTTACCTAGATCTAGCTGGTTGCACCACTCTTGGAATCACAGGCCCAGTGCTTCGCTCAACTGGTTTGCCTTGGGATCTACGCAAGATGCAACCATATTGTGGTTATGAGGATTACAACTTTGATGTCATTACTGCAGATACATGCGATGTGTATGGTCGCTTCTTAATTCGTATGAATGAACTAGAACAGTCACTTCGCATTATTGAACAAGCACTTGATAAGTTGGAAAAACTAGAAGGTGCACCTGTCATGGTTGCAGATAAGAAGATTGCTTGGCCAGCACAGTTGGCTATGGGAGGCGATGGTATGGGTAACTCTCTCAATCACATCCGTGACATCATGGGGACATCAATGGAGTCATTGATTCACCACTTCAAGTTAGTCACAGAAGGTTTCCATGTTCCTGCAGGCCAGGTCTATGTGGCAATTGAATCTCCACGCGGTGAACTTGGAGCACACGTTGTCTCTGATGGTGGAACTAAGCCTTATCGCATGCACTTTCGTGAACCATCATTTAATAACTTGCAAGCAACTTCTGCAATGAGTGAAGGCGGCATGGTTGCCGACATCATCGGCGCAGTCGCCTCCATCGATCCAGTTATGGGAGGCGTTGACCGCTAATGGCATTCTCACAAGAAGATCTAGCAATCATGGAAACGATTATTAAGCGTTATCCACGTCCTCGCTCTGCAATCATGCCCTTGCTCCACTTTGTGCAATCACGTGCGGGCTATGTGACAAATGAAGGCATTGAACTCATTGCCCAGCAGCTAGAGCTTGCAGCCGCTGAAGTCACTGCTGTGTCTACGTTTTATACCCAATACAAGCCAACCCCAGTGGGTCAATACCACGTGGGTGTGTGCACAAATACTTTGTGCGCCATCATGGGTGGGGATGCAATCATGGACGCGCTCAAAGATCATCTTGGAATTGAAAACAATGGTGTTACAGCAGATGGCAAGGTATCGCTTGAACATATCGAGTGCAACGCTGCATGTGATTACGCACCAGTGGTTATGGCTAACTGGGAGTTCTATGACAACCAGAGCGTTGAATCTGCAAAAGATTTAGTTGATTCAATGCGCTCAGGTAACCCAAAGCCTCCAACTCGTGGGCCAAATACTTTGGTCACATGGAAGCAAGCATCTGAAGTTCTTGCAGGATTAAATGATGGAAGAGCAAATGAAGGTGTTCAAGCCGGTGGACCAACACTTCTTGGTTTGAAAATTGCAAAGGGAGAGACTCAGTAAATGACTCAGTTAACTCCAGTTCTCTCTGCCCATTGGGATGAAAAAGATTCATTTACTATTGAGGGCTACAAGCGTCACGGTGGTTACACCGCATCAGCTAAAGCACTTACGATGGATCCAGATGCAATTATTCAACTTATAAAAGACTCTGGACTACGCGGTCGTGGCGGCGCGGGTTTCCCAACAGGTATGAAGTGGGGCTTTATTCCTCAAGGTGATAACAGAGAGCACTACTTAGTTGTTAACGCTGATGAATCAGAGCCAGGAACATGCAAAGACACACCGCTATTGATGGCAAACCCACACGTTCTCATCGAAGGTTGCATCATTGCCTGCCATGCAATTCGTGCAAAGCATGCATTTATCTATATTCGAGGCGAAGTAACACATGTTGTTCGTCGAGTTAATCAAGCAATCGAAGATGCTTACAAAGCAGGGTTACTAGGCAATGGCATTGATGTTGTTCTCCACATCGGTGCTGGTGCATATATCTGCGGTGAAGAAACCGCACTCCTGGATTCGCTAGAAGGCTTCCGTGGACAGCCACGTTTGCGCCCACCATTTCCAGCAATTGCAGGCTTGTATGCCCGCCCAACAGTTGTCAATAACGTTGAATCCATTGCTTCAGTACCAGCGATTATTGCTAATGGCGCTGAGTGGTATCAGAGCATGGGAACTGAAAAGAGCAAAGGCGCAACACTGTATTCACTCTCAGGCCACGTGAATAACCCTGGTCAGTTTGAAGCACCACTTGGAATTACTCTGCGCGAGATTCTTGAACTCTCAGGTGGAATTCGTACCGGTCACACTTTGAAGTTCTGGACACCAGGTGGATCTTCAACCCCACTCTTTACAGCAGAGCACCTAGATGTTCCATTGGATTACGAAGGTGTTTCAGCAGCAGGTTCTATGCTTGGAACTAAAGCTCTACAAATCTTTGATGAAACAACATGTGTAGTTCGCGCAGTATTGCGCTGGACTGAGTTTTATAAGCATGAGTCATGTGGTAAGTGCACACCGTGTCGTGAGGGCACATGGTGGTTAGTACAACTTCTACGCGATCTTGAAGCAGGTAAAGGAACAGAGGCAGATCTTGCTAAGTTACTTGATCTTTGCGACAACATCATGGGCCGATCATTTTGTGCTCTTGGTGATGGTGCAACAAGTCCCATTACATCATCTATTAAGTATTTCCGCGATGAATACATCGCTCACATCACTCATGGTGGATGCCCATTTGATCCAGTTGCATCAACTCTATTTGCAGGGGCAGGTGCATAAATGACTACTGAAGTTGTAGACATGATCACTGTCGTTGTTGATGGATTTGAAGTCAGCGTTCCAAAGGGAACGCTTGTGATTCGTGCAGCAGAAAAACTTGGAATTCAGATTCCACGTTTTTGTGATCACCCACTTCTGGATCCAGTTGGTGCATGTCGCCAATGTTTAGTTGATATTGAGATTAATGGCCGTGCATTTCCAAAGCCACAGGCTTCTTGCACTATTCCAGTTGAGCCAGGCATGATTGTTAAAACTCAACTGACTTCACCTGTTGCTGAAAAGGCACAACGTGGCGTGATGGAGCTACTTCTTATTAACCACCCACTTGATTGCCCAGTCTGTGACAAGGGTGGCGAGTGCCCACTTCAAAACCAGGCAATGAGCAATGGCCAGGGTGAGACTCGTTTTGAAGGCGTGAAGCGCACATTCCAAAAGCCAATCAATATCTCTTCACAAGTACTACTTGATCGCGAACGCTGTGTTCTCTGTGCTCGCTGCACACGATTCTCTGAGCAGATCGCATCTGACCCATTCATTACTTTGAATGAACGTGGTGCTTTGCAACAAGTTGGTATCTATGAAAACAAACCTTTTGAATCTTATTTCTCGGGTAACACAGTTCAAATTTGTCCGGTGGGAGCATTAACAGGTGCTGCATACCGATTCCGTGCACGTCCCTTTGATTTAGTGTCAACACCATCTGCTTGTGAGCACTGTGCATCTGGTTGCGATATGCGCACCGATGTTCGTCGTGGAAAGACTTTGCGTCGCCTTGCTGGTGATGATTCAACAGTGAATGAAGAGTGGAACTGCGATAAGGGACGTTGGGCATTTAAATATGTCACCTCCGTTGATCGCCTCACAACACCTTTGGTTCGAAATGCATCAGGAGAATTAGTTGCAGCATCGTGGCCAGAGGCGTTAGCTGCAGCAGCAAAGGGATTGAAAGCTTCTAAGGCTGCTGTTCTTGTTGGTGGCCGTGCAACGTATGAAGATGCCTATGGCTATAGCAAATTTGCACGTGTTGCACTTGGCACAAACGATATTGATTTCCGTTCCCGTCTTTCATCGAATGAAGAGCGTGAATTCCTTGCAGCACGCGTAGTTGGTTCAACTACAACCTATCTGGATATTGATCGTGCAGATCACGTTCTACTTGTTGGCTTTGAGCCAGAAGAAGAATCACCGATTGTTTTCTTGCGCATTAATAAGCACGTGCGAAAGCGCGCACTAAAGGTCACAGCAATTGCAACCAAGCTTTCAATTGGAGTTGAAAAACTCAAGGGTGAGTTTGTAAAGGTTTCACCAGGGGCTGAAGCTGCTGCTATTGCCTCACAATCACTTACTTCAAAATCAGTGATTTTGGTGGGGGAGAGAGCGGCAGAAAGTGCTGGAGTATTAAGCGCAGTTGCAGCTCTGGCTGAATCAAGTGGTGCCAAGATCGCTTGGATTCCACGTCGTGCTGGAGAGCGCGGTGCACTTGAAGCTGGTGCGATCGGAAACGTATTGCCAGGTGGACGCCCAGTTACTGATGCATCAGCACGTGTTGATATTGCAGCGGTGTGGGGAACTGACTCATTACCAAGTGCAGAAGGTAAGAGCACACAAGAGATTTATGCAGCAGTAAATGCTGGTGAAATCGGTGCATTAGTTGTTGGCGGCGTTGATCCACTTGATGGTGAAGATAGCCAAAGCGC
>JAGWYO010000062.1 GCA_018969355.1 Actinomycetales bacterium | reverse complement strand
GCCAGCGTTATTGAAGAAGAAGAGTCAGGTTCGCTGACAACCCTTGGAATTACTAGGAAATCACTGGATTCGGTTCGAGCCAAAGATCCACAAATTGAAGAGCTCTATCAAAAGGTAAGTGAAGCGTTTTTCTTAGTTGATGATGCAAAAGGCGTTCTCGCTTCATACATAGCCAATTTAGAGGCCGACCCTGCTCGCTTGGATTATTTGAACGCTAGAAAAGCGGAAATAAACGCCCTCATTAAAAAATATGGCGGTTCGCAATCTGCCGATGTTGAACTCATTGCACTCATCGAGCGCTTTGAGAGCTCAAAGAATGCTATAGCAGATCTTGAAGGTGGAGATGAGCGGTTAAAGGAGTTAGAAAGCGAGCTAGTTGGGATTAAAAAGAAGCTCGTAGCATCTGCGAAATCACTCTCAATTATTCGAAGTGATAACGCTATTAAGCTATCCAATGAAGTGAGTGCAGAGATTGAGCAATTATCTATGCCCCACACTTCTTTTCATTGTCAGGTGCAAAGTGCTGATTACACTGCATTGAAAGAATCTGATTTCACAACCCTTGGTTGTGATGAGATCTCAATGCTTATTCAAGGACATAAAGACGGACCACTTGTTCCACTTGCTAAAGGTGCAAGTGGTGGTGAAATGTCTCGAGTGATGTTGGCGTTGGAGGTAGTTCTTGCTGCAACACATCCGGTTGGCACATATGTTTTTGATGAAGTAGATGCTGGGGTTGGGGGCAAAGCAGCAATTGAAGTAGGTCGACGTTTGCATGCACTTTCTCACCATGCACAAGTCATTGTCGTTACTCACCTTCCTCAGGTTGCAGCGTGGGCTGATTCACATTTTGTCGTGACGAAGAACTCTGATGGCTCAGTTACCGAAAGCAACGTGCGCAAAGTAGTCAAAGAGGATCGCATTGAAGAGATTGCCCGCATGTTGGCGGGAATGGAGAGCTCAACAAGCGCGCGTGAACACGCCACCGAACTGCTAGAACTGCCCCTGTCGAAGCGATAGGAGATTCGATGATAGGTTGGACTCCCATGGGCCAACCTCATGTGACTAAATACTTATTTGTAACTGGCGGAGTCGCCTCATCACTTGGCAAAGGACTCACCGCCTCATCACTAGGCAGGTTGTTAGTAGCACGTGGCATCCGCGTAACGATGCAAAAGCTTGACCCCTATCTCAACGTGGACCCAGGCACGATGAATCCATTCCAACATGGTGAAGTATTCGTAACCGATGATGGTGCTGAGACAGATTTAGATATCGGTCACTATGAGCGATTCCTTGATACTAATTTACATGGATCAGCTAACGTGACAACGGGTCAGGTGTATTCACGAGTAATAGCTCGTGAGCGCCGCGGTGAGTATTTAGGTGAAACTGTTCAAGTTATTCCACACATCACCAATGAAATTAAAGAGCGCATTCGCGCAATGGCAGCCCCTGACGTTGATTTAGTAATCACGGAGGTTGGCGGAACTGTTGGAGATATTGAATCGCAGCCGTTCCTTGAATCCATTCGCCAGATTCGCCAAGAAGTTGGCCGCGATAATGTTTTTTATTTACACATCTCCCTTGTTCCATACATTGGTCCATCTGGAGAGTTAAAGACAAAGCCAACTCAACACTCAGTGGTTGCTCTCCGTAGTATTGGTATAGCACCTGATGCGATTGTGCTTCGCTCTGATCGCGAGATTCCATTGGGAGTGAAGAAGAAAATTTCACTGATGTGTGACGTGGATTTAGAAGCAGTAGTTGCCGCGATGGATGCACCGTCAATTTATGACATCCCTAAGGTGTTGCACTCTGAAGGCTTGGATTCCTATGTTGTGAAACGCCTTGATTTAGGAGGTCATGAAGTTGTGTGGGGGGAGTGGGACGCTCTTTTGCAGAAAGTTCATCACCCCAAACACCACGTGCGAGTCGGTTTGGTTGGAAAATATATTGATTTGCCAGATGCCTATCTTTCAGTCTCAGAAGCCTTACGCGCTGGCGGCTTTGCAAATGAGGCAAAGATTGAGATTGTGTGGATTCCAAGCGATGAGTGCGAAAGCGCAGAGGGTGCCAAAAAGCACCTCAATGGGTTAGATGCAGTTGTTGTTCCAGGAGGGTTTGGCATTCGTGGAATTGAAGGAAAAGTTGGTGCACTTACATTTTCTCGCGAGAACAGGATACCGACTCTGGGATTATGCCTAGGTTTGCAATGTATGGTGATTGAAGCTGCTAGAAATTTAGCGGGAATGAAGGATGCTAATTCTGCCGAGTTTTCAGATTCTGGAACTCCAGTGATTGCAACTATGGATGATCAAAAGCATGTAGTGGCAGGAGAAGGTGACATGGGTGGCACGATGCGGCTAGGTCTCTATAAAGCAGATCTGGTTAAAGGCTCAGTCGTTGCTGATACTTACGGCTCACTTGAGATTTCAGAGCGCCACCGTCACCGATATGAAGTCAACAATGTGTATCGCGATCAGATTTCAAAGGCTGGTTTAGTTTTCTCAGGCATCTTTTCCCAGCGCGACTTGGTGGAGTTTGTGGAACTGCCGCAAGAGGTGCATCCTTACTACGTAGGAACACAGGCTCACCCAGAACTACGTTCACGTCCAACTAAGCCCCACCCACTCTTTGTTGGATTGATTAAAGCGGCGGTAGACGCGAAAGGTAAATAGATGATCGTTGGAGTACCTAAAGAGATAAAGGTCCACGAATCACGAGTAGCTATCACACCCGAAGGGGTTTCAGAGTTTGTATCTGCCGGCCATCAGGTAGTTATTGAATCTGGCGCAGGACTGGGCTCTGCGATTACCGATAAGGATTTCACTTCTGTCGGAGCAACTATCGTTGCCAAAGCTAGTGGTGTGTGGGAAAAAGCTCAATTGTTACTTAAAGTTAAAGAGCCAATCGAAAGCGAATATTCGCTGCTTCGCAAAGACCAAATCATATTTACTTATTTGCATCTTGCAGCCTCGAAGGCATGCACAGATGCTCTATTGGCAAGTAAAACAACTGCGATTGCCTATGAGACTGTTGAAGTAAATGGACAATTGCCGTTGTTAGCGCCGATGAGTGAAGTTGCTGGTCGTCTTGCTACACAAGTAGGTGCAACTGCTCTGCAAAAGCCTCACG
>JAGWYO010000061.1 GCA_018969355.1 Actinomycetales bacterium | reverse complement strand
TGTGGAGTGTTTCTAATAAAGGTAAGAGTCAACCAATCCGAAAGCAGTGGATGGGGACCAGGTAGGTGGGGTTGTGTGCGCCAGTTGCGACGAAAGATAGGTGCTGGAATACCTGGATACAGCGCGGGGCGAGGTGTATCAAATGCACGATTGGCATAGGTAGTCACATGTGCAAATCTAGACCGTGGGCTCACTGCGCCGCCAGATGCTTGCGCAAGAAGCTTAAGGTTTTTTCGCATCCATGGCCCCGCACATAGTTCAAAGCGCCACAATCTACTTGGCCCTCTACTATTTAGCTCTCCTTAGTAAAGAAAAGAGTTAAGAGCCATGGGCGCTTGTACATGCGGATACAGCACAGATCCTGAGAAGAACTGCAATGGAACACATAAAGTAGTAAAGGCAGTCAAGGAAGATCTAGCGGTAAAGCTTGAAGCTAATGGCTTTCCTCATGCTGCGCAGTATGTGCGAGAGAACTAACTAATCCTTCTTTTCCACCTTAGTTAAATACGGTAAGTAATCGAGTGTGATCCAACCGCATTTGTCATAGAGAAACTTTCCTGCAGCACTGGCATAGAGGAAGAAGTTCTTTGCGCCCATATCTTTATGGGTTTTCATAACATATTTGAGCAGTTGTAGTCCATAGCCATTTTTTTGATGGGAGGTTGGTGTACCCATGTTCCAAATGCCTACAGTGTCGTTGTAGGTAATAGCGTTAACAACAGAGGTTATTTCACCATCTTTGATAAGGCCATAGGCGTGGTCTTTATCACTTGCAAAAAGCATCCTTTGCATATCTGCAATCATCTCTTCACTCATTTTGTAGACATCGGCATAGATCTCATTCATTGTTGGCAAATCCTTCTCGTTCAGGATTCTCACGCTTAGGCCCTCACGCAGTGTGAATCCATCTACAGAGGTATCTGCGCTCCACATCATGAAAGGTGCACCACCTTTGTTGATGTATCCATGTTCTGCAAGTGCACCTGTGTGAGCAATACCAGGGCCCACTAAGCGGATATCAGAGGGATTGCCTGTGCTGGCAATAGCAGCAAGTAGTTCATCCACAGCTTCTTTGCGTGATGTTTGAATGATGGATTGATTTAACATCGCAAAGCGTGAACCGCTTGAACTTACCTCCCAGCCATCTCCTTTGATGAGTGCGCCGTTAGTGATATTTGTATTAAAGACCTCAGCGCCTTCTAGGAATTGATGCAGGAACTCAAGGCGTTGCTCGTAGCTGGTGGGCATTGTGAGAGTGTAAAGGGGTTGGCAGATGGGGATAATCAGACACTCAGGTGCTCATGAGGAATAGAGTCCCCCATCAGCCTCTCTGGTGTTTGGATTTCACCCTAATTTCTCCATGAATTCAATGAAAGAGATGGCCCTAGTCACATGCAAGGTCAAGGATTCCTAGACAAGGCAGGCAGGTCGGCTTTGCTCAAACAGAGAGGTCAGAATATGAGCCATTCATCTCAATCAGCCTTTGCAGAAGTAAATGAAAGAGTGATACAGGCCGGAGAGCTGTTGGGTTTAAAGCCCGGAGTCATTGCGGCGTTGACACATTGTGAACGAGAAGTTGTTATTGCTATTCCTTTGCATAGAAAAGATGACATTGAAGTTTTAACGGGTTATCGCGTGCAACATTCAAGTGCCCGCGGTCCACGCAAAGGTGGTATTCGATTTCACCAAGATGTTGATTTAGATGAAGTTCGTGCCCTTGCTTCATTAATGACCTGGAAAACAGCGCTCATTGATGTGCCCTTTGGTGGCGCTAAAGGCGGTGTTGCAGTTGATCCAGGAACGTTGTCCTTACTTGAAAAAGAAGAAGTCGTACGGCGCTGGACACGCTCATTGGTCCATGTTTTAGGTCATCAACGGGATATCCCCGCACCTGATATGGGAACCGATGCACGCACGATGGCCTGGCTTATGGATGAATTCCATCGCTTAGAAGGTTTTCAACCGGCATGTGTCACGGGAAAGCCAGTAGAGCTTTTTGGCGCACCTGGACGCGAAGAAGCAACCGGCAGAGGTGTGGCGCAAATTGCTGCAGCAACATTAGAAAAAAATAATCTCAAAGTAAAAGGTGCAACCGTTGCTATCCAAGGTTTTGGAAACGTTGGACGCTATGCAGCTCTGGTGTGTCAGGAGTTAGGCATGAAAGTGGTAGCGATATCTGATGTCACTGGTGGAATTGTGGATCGAAAGGGAATCGACGTGCAATCGATTTTTCTCCATAAAACCCTTGAAAATGTCGAAGCCGACGAGCGCATTTCATCTGAGGAAGTCTTAGAGATTAAATGTGATGTTTTAATACCTGCCGCACTGGGTGGGGTCATCAATGAAAATAATGTCGGCAGGATAAATGCAGAGTTCATCATTGAAGGGGCAAATCAACCTCTCACAAGCGTTGCAGATCGTGAACTTCGCTTACAAGGAGTAGTTATTGTGCCTGATATTTTGGCAAATTCGGGTGGAGTAATGGGCTCATATTTCGAATGGACTCAAAATATCCAGCAGTTTAGTTGGCCTATAGATAAATTCCGCCGCGAATTGGATTCACGAATGGAAAAAGCTTTTGGCAATGTCCACAAAGTATCAAAGAAATATTCAGTTGATTTAAGGACAGCAGCTTTCATAGTTTCTGTTGAAAGAGTTTCACATGCATTTGAGATGAGAGGATCATTAGTGTGATTACAACAATGAAGAGATTTATTCATTCAATACAAGCTCAGATTCACAATCAAAGGTTTAAAAGGAATCGCTTCAAAAAGGGGCGCGGAGATGACTTTCACCACGAGTAATTTCTATGCCGTACGCCTGTCAGGCGTGTGGCCGCTCACAGTAGCTGCATTCACGGCACTGAGCAGCGATTGTGGGTCTTCCCGCTTGTGAGATCTTTGTAGGGTTTAATTCCACTATGAAGATCGCACAGCGCATCCCGCAAATCATTCTTGGGTTAGCCCTTGCCTATGCAGGCATTGGTCACCTAACAACTAATCGCACAGAGTTTCAGGCACAAGTGCCAACGATCTTAAAATCAATTGCAGACTTTGTCGTTCTTGCCTCTGGGGTGGTTGAGATTGTTTTAGGTCTATCGCTTGTCTTTGTGTGGCGATATCGCGTACAGGTTGGTTGGATAGTTGCAGCTTTCTTTGTG
>JAGWYO010000060.1 GCA_018969355.1 Actinomycetales bacterium | reverse complement strand
TGTCCATTGAAGAGCTTGCAAAAGTAAAGGCTGCAAATCTTGAATCAACGCTCAAGGTTTTCCAAGCCCCCAAGTGGACTGAGCGCCCTGAAACGTTAAAGGCTAGAAGTGATGAGTATTTCCACGGCATATTCTGGAATGGCACAATGCCAGAAGATGCCAAGAAAGCTATTGCCGAAAATGAACCATGGCCAGCGGGCAAAATCCATCTCAATACCCGCATTCCTAAAGTTAAAGCCTGGTCAGCAGAATCGCCTCATCTCTACACCCTCCACATTGAACTCATCGGTCCTGAAGGAAATATCGTTGAAGTCTCACAACAAAAAATTGGCTTTCGCTCTGTTGAAGTTAAGGGCCAGGACTTCTTAGTTAATGGTGCCCCCGTGATGTTCTATGGCGTTAACCGCCACGATTTCAACCGTTACACAGGCCGCGCACTTACTCGTGAAGATATGCGTGAAGATTTACTAGAACTCAAACGTTGGAATTTTAATGCCGTTCGCACTTCTCACTACCCCAATGATGCAGCTTTCCTAGATCTCTGTGATGAGCTTGGTTTCTATGTCATCGGTGAAGCAAATATTGAATCTCATGCATTCATTGCATCTATTTGTGATGATGCAAAGTACTTAACTGCATTCGTTGATCGTGTGGGCAGAATGATTCAACGCGACATTCACCACCCTGCAGCAATCATGTGGTCACTGGGGAATGAATCAGGTGCTGGAACCAACCATGAAGCAGCTGCTGCCTATGCACGTAACTTTGATCCATCTCGCCCACTTCACTATGAAGGTGGCATCCGCGGTAATTGGATGGGTTCACACTCACTTACTGATGTTATTTGTCCGATGTATCCAGCGATTTCTGCGATTAAAGAGTATGCAACCTCTGCAAAAGCAGATCGCCCATTGATTATGTGCGAGTACTCCCACGCTATGGGCAATAGCAATGGAACTCTGGCTGAGTACTGGGAAGTTATTGAAACTACTAGGGGCTTACAAGGCGGATTTATCTGGGAGTTCTGGGATCACGGGCCAGTTCAGACAATGCCGGATGGATCAAAGCGCAACGCTTATGGCGGCGACTACGGTGAGAAGAAGCATGATGGCAACTTCTGTTGTGATGGAATGGTTTTCCCAGATCGCACCGCTAAGCCTGCCATGGCTGAATTTAAGGCTATTGCTGCCCCTGCCAACATCAGCGCGCTCAAGGCATCAACTGGCTCTTTCACAATCTTTAACAAGCACTTCTTTAAAGATTTAAGCCAATACGAAGTGAACTGGACTATTACTCGTGATGGCCTCATCATCGATAGTGGCACAGTAAAGTTGCCTAAGGTTGCACCTCGTAAAAAAGTCGCATTTAAAGTTACTTCAAAGCATCTAGCGAAAGCCGATGGCCTGGGTGAGCGCTTTATTACTTTCACCATCATCAACATTAATAGCACTCCATGGGCTCCAGCACATACTGAAGTTGGCTGGAATCAAATGGCTCTGCCTTCACGTGCTCTAACAATTAAGAGCGCGAAAGCCTCTGATGAATACACCAATGTTCTAGATGATTATGGCCAGATTGTTCTGCCACGAGGAGTTGTTGCACCTGCGCTGACTCTTTGGCGCGCACCAACAGATAACGATCGCATCGGACACATGGCCACTAAGTGGAACCGTTGGGGCTTGCGCGATATGGATCGCACGGACTGTGTTGTTTCACAAAATCCTAATAGCACTAAAGTTACAAATACGTGGCAAACAAGTACTGGAATTAACATCAAGCACGTGCAAGTGATTACTCCTATGGCCGATGGCTTTAGAGTCAAAGAGTCTGTGACGCTACCTAAGGTGCTTACCGATGTTGCACGTGTTGGTATTAACTTCGAATTAGATGGCGCACTCACTGATGTAACCTGGTTTGGTTCAGGTCCCCATGAGTCATACCCAGATCGAAAGATTGCTCGTATTCATCGCTTTGTTTCTTCAGTTGCACATCAATACATTCCATATGTCAGGCCACAAGAAAATGGTGGACATAACGCCGTGCGCTGGTTTGAAGTCACAGATGCAACCGGGCATGGGGTGCGAGTCCACCTGGGTAAGCCGTTACAAGTCTCTGTCACACCTCATAGAGCAGTGGATTTAGCTGATGCCACCCATGATGTTGAAGTAAAAGCATGTGGCAATGTCGTTGTTCATATCGATGGTGCACATCGCGGAGTTGGAACTGCATCGTGTGGTCCAGATACTTTGCCTAAATACAAAATAAAACCAGGCTTACACACCTGGGAGTGGACGTTTACGTCAATCTAAATTCAACGGCCAACCAATGGCAATTGGATATTTGCAGCTTCGACCATCTCCCGATGATTTTCCGCGTGCCCGCCGCCACATCCATGGCAGAGCAAAAGTAATAAACCACAAAACACTCACAACGCTTTTCAATATTTGAGGCTCAGGCTTTGCAGGTGGCAGGGGATCACGCCAGCCGGGATTAAAGGCAAGTCCTAAAAGCTCAAGGACCGCATCTGCAACTCGTTCATGACCCTGAGCATTTAAGTGCAAGCGATCAAAGGCTAAGAATCTTCTATCGCTAAATGCTGCTTCTTCATTTGCATCAGCGATGATTGCGCCAACTTCTTCTCCAACGGCTCGAACATTTCGATTAAATCCACCAAAGCGCTCTTCCCACATCTTGGCAGAGCGGCCAGTGTTTCCTGTGCGCTCTAAAACAGTAAAGAGCAAAATCGTTGCACCTGATGCAGCAAGGCGTCTAACAGCATCTGCGTATTGGGCCAAAACAATCTCAGCCTTGTATCCAGGTCGAATAACATCATTTGCACCGGCATGAAAAGAAATCAGTGTCTCTGGGCCAGTTACTTGGGCTAGCGCTGCTTCAACTTGTTCATCAATGACTTGTCTCACAAGTTTGCCGCGAATAGCTAAGTTGGCATAGGTGAAATCTGGATGTGCTTTAGCCATGCCATCTGCAACGCGATCGGCCCAACCACGGTAGTTGCCATGTAGTTTTTCATCTGACATACCCTCGGTATAGGAATCACCAAGTGCGATAAAGCGATTGTAAATCACGTACTTACCCCTTACGGCGTGCCTGATCTATGTGAAAGAGCGCAATTGATGTTGCAACAGAGGCGTTTAAAGACTCAGTTGAAGCACTAATCGGAATAGAAATAACTAAATCGCACTTCTCACGAGTTAAACGTGCAAGACCTTTTCCTTCACTGCCAACAACAATCATAATGGGCTCTGTAGCAATCTTCATCGAAGCAATGGTTTCTTCAGATTCTCCATCTAAGCCCATAACAAAGAGGCCCAACTTCTTAGCTGCATCAATTGTGCGAGCAAGATTTGTGACTTGAG
>JAGWYO010000059.1 GCA_018969355.1 Actinomycetales bacterium | reverse complement strand
TTGCCGGATCCAATGAGATTGGACCATATGGCATCAGATGAGGTTCGCCCCAGCCATCTTTTTCACTCCACTCGCACATCACCATGTGATCGGTGTAGTACTTACCAAAACCACCTTCAGCAACTAGCGCATCACGTGTTGCAGCATCCTTGGCGTTGGGATTAAGAGTGATCTTCATAATTAAAGCGCGCTTGCTAGCGCATCTCCAATTTCAGTAGTGCTGCGCTTCTTATCTCCACGTGCCAAAAGATCTGCAGCAACCGCTCTTTCAACATCACGTGCAGCATCTGAGAAACCTAAGTGATCAAGCATCATGGCAACTGACATAACAGTTGCTGTTGGATCAGCTAAGTTCTTTCCAGCGATATCTGGTGCTGAACCATGAACCGGCTCAAACATAGATGGAAACTTTCCAGTTGGATTGATATTTCCAGATGCGGCAAGACCGATGCCGCCACAAATTGCTGCTGCGATATCGGTCAAGATGTCTCCAAATAAGTTATCTGTAACAACTACATCAAAACGCTCTGGATTAGTAACAAAGAACATCGAAGCTGCATCAACATGTAGATAATCAGTTGTGATCGCTGGGTACTCCTTAGCAACCTCGTTAAAGGTACGAGTCCACAAACCACCTGCACGTGTTAGAACATTGTTTTTGTGCACAAGAGTTAACTTTTTGCGCTCACGCTTTGAAGCGCGCTCAAATGCATCACGAATTACGCGCTCTGCACCACGTCGGGTATTAAGACTTTCTTCGGTGGCAATTTCAGCATCTGTACCCTCTGCAAGGACTCCACCAGCGCCAACATATGGGCCTTCTGTGCCTTCGCGAACTACAACAAAATCAATTGGAGCTTTGGTTGCAAGAGGTCCTGTAACACCAGGCATCAAACGTGCCGGACGCAGATTGATGTAGTGATCAAAGGCAAAGCGAAGTTTTAACAACAGCCCCCGCTCGAGCACACCACTGGGAACAGTCGGATCTCCAACTGCGCCAAGCAAGATGACATCTGCCTTTGCCAGCTCTGCCAAGGTTGCATCAGGTAATACCTCGCCTGTGCGATGCCAAAACGCTGCTCCAAGATCATAAGAGGTTTTCTTAAACTCCACTGAATATTTCTTGGCAACAACATCTAAAACCTTTAGGCCTTCACCAACAACCTCAGGGCCGATTCCATCGCCGGCAATGACAGCTAAATTAATTGTTCTCATTACCCCACCAAAGTTACGGAGCGAACAAGTTCTGCTCCAGTGTCCTTCTTGACTGATGTAATGAGATCATCACCGATTTGTGAATCAACGGTAAGTGCCATCAAAGCATTTCCGCCTGCAGCGCTACGCGCTACCTGCATACCTGCGATGTTGATGCCAGCTTTACCAAGTGCGTTACCTACAGCGCCAACGACACCAGGCTTATCTGAGTAACGAAGGAACAAGAGATTTTCAGTTGGTGGAAGATCAAGATCAAAACCATCAATTGCAATAATCTTTTCAACCTTACGAATACCCATCAAGGTTCCATCAACAGTTACAATCTTTCCATCGGCAAGTGCTGCGCGAAGAGAGATCATGCTGCGGTACTCAGGGCTTTCTGGATCTGTCGTTACAGCAGATGTAACTCCACGCTCTGCAGCAAGTGCTGGAGCATTAACGTAGGTAACATCTGAAAGTCCACAACCAAGTAATGCACCCTTTAGTGCACTTGTTGCAAGGATTGATGAATCATGGCCAGAAATATCGCCCTTAACAGTTAGATCCATACTTACTGGAGCTTCTCCTGCGATTGCAGTTGCAATCTGAGCCATCTTTTCAACCAAAGGTAGGCTTGGACGAATCTCTTCGTGGATTGCTCCACCCTTTACATTGACCGCATCCGGAACGAGCTCGCCAGCAAGTGCTTTACGCACTGAAACAGCAACGGCGATTCCTGCGCGCTCTTGAGCCTCATCAGTTGATGCACCTAAGTGAGGTGTTGCAACTACTTGATCCAAGGTAAATAGTGGTGAATCTGTGCATGGCTCTGTTGCGAACACATCAAGACCTGCACCTGCAACCCGTCCTTCAGTGATTGCATCAAACAATGCCGACTCATCAAGTACGCCACCACGAGCAGCGTTAATGATGCGCACAGTTGGCTTAACCTTTTTCAGCGCTTCTACGCCAATTAGGTTTGCAGTTTCCTTAGTCTTTGGAAGGTGAATAGTGATGAAATCTGAAACTTTGAGAAGTTCATCAAGTTCAAGTAAACGAACACCAAGTTGTGCAGCACGTGCAGGTTGTAGATATGGATCGTAAGCAACCACATCCATACCAAATGCCTGCATACGATGAGCCACTAATTGTCCAATGCGACCAAAGCCAACGATTCCAAGGGTTTTCTCAAAGAGCTCAGCACCTGTGTACTTTGAACGTGCCCACTTTCCATTACGCAAAGCTGCGTGAGCTGGTGAAACAAATCGTGCAGATGCCATTAAGAGTGCAATCGCTAATTCAGCGGCTGAAACAATGTTTGATGTTGGTGCGTTGACAACCATGACACCTGCGGCGGTTGCTGCAGGAATATCAACGTTATCAAGTCCAACGCCGGCGCGTGCAATGACCTTCAAGCCCTTTGCTGCAGCAATTGCTTCTGCATCCATCTTGGTTGCAGAACGAATCAAAACCGCATCTACACCTTTGGCAAGTGCTGCTAGAAGTTCAGCACGGTTTGCACCGTCGCAGTTTACAACCTCAAAATCAGGACCTAAGGCTTCAAGCGTTGCAGGGCTAAGCTCTTCGGCGATTAAGACAATTGGTTTAGCCACGCGCTGCGCTGCCTTCCTTGTAATCGTCACCCTTTGACTGCTTCATCCAGGAAAACATCTTACGAAGTTCGCGACCAACAGCCTCGATTGGGTGGGTCTCACCCTTAGCCCGAAGTGATTTAAATTCAGGTGCGCCAGCCTCTTGGTCATCGATAAAACGCTTTGCAAATGCTCCGCTTTGAATATCTGCAAGTACAGCCTTCATATTCTCCTTCACACGTGGATCGATAACACGCGGGCCTGAAACATAATCACCGAACTCAGCCGTGTCTGAAACTGACCAACGTTGTTTAGCAATTCCACCTTCATACATGAGATCAACAATAAGTTTCAGTTCGTGTAAGCATTCAAAGTATGCAACCTCTGGCTGGTATCCAGCTTCAGTCAGTGTTTCGAATCCATACATAACTAGCTGTGATGCGCCACCGCAAAGTACTGATTGCTCACCAAATAGATCAGTTTCAGTCTCTTCAGTAAATGTTGTAAGAATTCCGCCTGCACGAAGTCCGCCGATTGCCTTTGCATATGAAAGTGTCAGTGGCCATGCATTTCCTGTTGAATCCTGCTCAACAGCAACAAT
>JAGWYO010000058.1 GCA_018969355.1 Actinomycetales bacterium | reverse complement strand
ATTTGATAGATACTGCCTCGGCCATTGGCTCTCTTAGGCTTATTAGATACTTTCTTGCCTGATTTGGGGGAGTTGTTCACTTTCTCTTACCTTTCGTTAAGAGTATTGCGCTTCCCCCGAGATCGAACCATTCGACTTTTCACAACACTTGAGACATAGAACTAAAGCGGCGAGCGCTTTATTCCCATCCAAATGCGTTACTACTCCGTTACTACCCAATCATTTTCGTTGATGACTAATAGGACTATTACATGCACTTTTGCGTTCAAAAGTTGAATTTTTCTGCACTTTGCAAAGAGTCCTTCAGCCACCTCTTGCGGATTAAGAGTTAGCAGAAGATCTCTCTCCAGCGTCACTAAACGAGTGTTTTGAACTAAACCACTATTTTGATCAGAGTAGTTGTGCTTAAAGTGGTGCAAATTCGGCCGTAAAGTGGCGAAGAGCGGGAGGCTCTTTCACAATCGTGTATCCAGTCAAGGTAGGTGCCAGCTTCACAACTTCGGCGCATACTTCAATGACATAGTCGATATGACTCTGAGTGTAGGTGCGCCGTGGAATGGCAAGGCGCACTAACTCCATCGCCGATGCAACTTCACTGCCATCTGGCTTTCGCCCAAACATGACGCTTCCGATTTCACACCCGCGAATTCCGCCAACTGTATAGAGCTCGATGGCAAGGGCTTGTCCGGGATAGTGCAAGGAAGGAATCTGTGGAAGTAAAGCTTTAGCATCTATATACACAGCGTGCCCTCCAATGGGTTGCACTACTGGTATCCCCATCATTGCAAGAGCATTTCCTAGATAGGCAGTGGATTGGATTCGATACTTTAAGTAATCATGCGATACCGCTTCAGTCAATCCCACAGCCAGAGCTTCAAGATCTCTACCAGCTAATCCACCGTAGGTGGGAAAGCCTTCGGTGAGAATTAATAAATTACGGGCCTGCATTGCAAGGCCATCATCGTTCATCGCAAGCCAACCACCGATATTTCCAAAGGGATCTTTTTTTGCGCTAATGGTCATGCCATCTGCCAGCTGTGCTATTTCGCGGACAATATCGGCAACCTCGCGGTTACCTTGGCCCACTTCACGCTCTCTTATAAACCAAGCATTTTCGGCAAATCTGGCCGCATCTAAGAAAAATGGAATCCCATACTTCTTACAGATCGCACTAACTGCTCGCAGATTCTCAAGAGACACGGGCTGTCCGCCACTAGAGTTGTTGGTAATAGTCATCATGACGATGGGGATATTTTCAACACCATTTACTTTAATAAAGTTCTCCAGCGCCCCTATATCCATGTTTCCTTTAAATGGATGCTTGCTGGCAGGATCCTTGCCTTCGGCAATGACGAGATCTACGGCCTCTGCCTTTGAATACTCAATATTGGCTCTAGTGGTGTCAAAGTGTGTGTTGTTGGGGATTACTTTTCCTTGGCCACCGATTGCTGTGAAAAGTATCTTCTCAGCTGCCCGTCCTTGATGTGTGGGGATTATGTGTTTAAAAGGAAATAGATTCTGAACTGCCTCTTTAAAAATTAACCAGGAAGGTGAACCGGCATATGACTCATCCCCATGTTGGATTGCAGCCCACTGGTTACGGCTCATCGCCCCTGTCCCAGAATCTGTGAGCAGATCAATTAAGACATCATCTGAATGCAGGGAGAAGAGGTTGTATCCAGCATCGGCAATTAATTTCTCACGCTGACTTTGCGTGGTCATTGCGATAGGTGCTACTGAGTGAATACGAAAGGGTTCGATTATTGTTCTAAATTCCATGTATGGATGTTAGAGATATCACGCTCATGAGTTGGCCCGCAGAGCAGGTGCCAGCACTATTTAGAGATCATTTGTAAGCAGTATTGACGCAATTTCCTTGGGTTGCTCTTGGCAACTGCAAGCTCTGAGCGCACTTTTATGGATTCCCAATCACACAAACTCATTGAGTCCCAAATAATCCTTAAAGGCTTGAACTGAACGACTAGTCGCCCTGACTGTAGAGAGTGCAAACTTTGCCTCCCACTTATCTGCTGCCACAACCTCCAGAACACTCCACGCATGCGCGCTCTCAAACAACTTCCGCGCCTGTAGCAACCCCCACTCTGAGAGCTCACCAGCAGCATCGACAAAGGTGAGCATCTGCTCAATAGCCTTTGCTTGAACTTCAGCGCTGGCATGCAACGGCACAGAGATCGAGTTCATGATCGAGTGTCGTCCCAGAGGCAGTCCAAAGCCATATTTACTGTGCAACAGTTTGTTGAGATTCAAACAACTCTTGCATGCATTCCAGGAAAAGCGCCCCGTGCCACCGGTGACAGTTGCAGCGCACAAGTAACACAGGTGATAACCACTAGGGCAATCCACACCCTCATAGGCCTTGTATTCCTCGCAGCTGCATTGCTGCATTCCAGAACTAAGTGAAGTAAGAGAGAAACAAGTAGTACATACAAACAATCCATCTGATGACATAACAAACCAACCCAAACTGGGCTCCTACATTATTGGAGACCCGCTACTTCTGGCGGTGTCTTTCATCGCCAGCAGGTCTTCCTTTAGAACCACCGTTCGCGGATCGAGCATTGCGCGGATTGGTACTAAGCAAGCTAAAGGGCTTATCGCTTAGTTCTTGACCTAGGAAAAAGGGTAGCAGAGGGGAGTGACAAATAATTCTAAATTTGTCAGTGGGCTTTGGTAAAATTATTTAGTCAAGACAATTATCAAGTGAAGTTAAGAGCGAGATTCGATCTGAACTTTATTTTGTCAGAGTGGTGTGGTATAATTGCTTCATCACAGAAACTACGGGGGTAAAAATGTTAAACACACGCATCTCCCCGCTCGTAACACGCTCAATCAACATCTAGCCCGCTACACGCAAGGCCGCCAAACCAGGCCTTAAAGCTCGAAAGACCCCACCGCCCTCGTTAGAAATCCTAACCACGGCGCACTTACATGCCTCTGTAGGACAATCCTACGTTTTTTGGCACTCACCGTTCGGTTAACCGAACACCTGTCGGCTGGCCGACGTATCTATTTTTCAACCCTTAAATAAGGAGATCCAAATGAATGTTAAAGCCCTACTGGATGTAGACATGGTTGCAATTGAGGCAACTGACAAAGTCACGTTGATGCTCGATCTCACTGCCCCTGCAAACCCAAAGCATGCAAGCCGTCCTGGCCAGGCAGTTCAAGTTGTTCTTGATCGCTCAGGTTCTATGGATGGTGCACCACTTGAAGCAGCTAAAGGCTCTTTACTAAAGCTCATTGATCGCCTTGCCCCACAAGATTCCTTTGGTCTGGTGGCATTTGATGACACCGCACTTGTTGTCGCACCTACTCGCACCATGGCAGATCACCACATGCCTTCTCTTCGCAAAGCTATTCGCGAAATGCGCACCGGTGGATCAACAG
>JAGWYO010000057.1 GCA_018969355.1 Actinomycetales bacterium | reverse complement strand
AAGGGAGCCTGTTCCACGTGTGCGGATATCGCCATACCAAGGCTCGTAACCATCAAATACGTGGTGGAGTAATCCTGTTCCACGAGTTTCAGTTAAGAACTCTGTTCTAAATCCAATAAGTCCACGTGATGGAACCTTGTAGTCAAGACGGATCCAACCGGTTCCATGGTTAACCATTTGCTCCATGCGGCCCTTACGAAGTGCCATCAACTGAGTGAGAACACCTAAGTATTCTTCAGGTGCATCAATAGTTAAGCGCTCCATCGGTTCGTGGATCTTTCCATCAATCTTCTTGATCACTACCTGTGGCTTACCAACAGTTAATTCAAAACCTTCGCGCTTCATGATTTCAACAAGAACGGCAAGCTGGAGTTCTCCGCGGCCTTGAACTTCCCACGTATCTGGACGCTCTGTGTTTAACACGCGCAATGAAACGTTACCAACAAGCTCTGCATCCAGACGGCCCTTTACTTGGCGTGCTGTCAGCAGTTTTCCACTCTTACCTGCAAGAGGAGAAGTATTGATACCAATAGTCATAGAAATCGATGGTTCATCAACGATGATTAATGGCAATGCATGTGGATTTTCTAGATCTGCAAGGGTTTCACCCAAAGTAATTGTTTCAATACCTGCCACAGCGATGATGTCACCTGGGTGAGCCTCTAGCGCTGGAACGCGCTCGAGTGCTTCAGTAATCAAAAGCTCTGAAACCTTCACGCGCTCGGTAGTTCCATCAGTCTTAATCCAAGTAACAGATTGACCCTTTTTAATAACACCTTCGCGCACGCGGCACAGCGCCAAACGGCCTAGAAATGGTGACGAGTCAAGGTTTGTAACATGTGCCTGAAGTGGTGCACCTTCGTGATAAACAGGAGCTGGGATTGCAGAGAAGATGGTGTCGAATAAAACATCCAGGTTTTCTTCCTCTGGCATTCCACCATCTGCTGGACGCTTAAGTGATGCACGACCAGCTTTAGCTGACGCGTAAACAACTGGGAATTCAATCTGTGATTCTGTTGCATCTAGATCTAAGAACAATTCATATGCTTCATCAACAACTTCAGCAATACGTGAATCGGGACGGTCAACCTTGTTGATTAACAAGATTACGGGCAAGTTCTTTTCTAGCGCTTTGCGCAAAACGAAACGAGTTTGAGGAAGTGGACCTTCTGATGCATCCACAAGCAAAATAACACCGTCCACCATTTCAAGGCCACGTTCAACTTCACCACCGAAATCTGCGTGGCCTGGTGTGTCAATAATGTTGACGATTGTGTCACCGCGCTTAACAGCAGTGTTCTTAGCAAGAATCGTAATTCCCTTTTCGCGCTCTAGATCCATTGAATCCATCATGCGATCTTGGCTATCGTCTTGCTTCTTATAGGCAGCAAAAGCACCTGACTGCCACAACATGGCATCAACGAGAGTTGTTTTACCGTGGTCAACGTGGGCGATGATGGCAACGTTGCGAAGGTTTTCGCGCTTTTTAACAGGCAGGTCTTTTAGATGTGCTTGAATCTTGGCCACGAAAACTACTTTCCTTAGGAAGCTAGCCCGATATCAGGCCTTGCCTCTATCAACGATTTGGTAGTACAGAGGCCAATTCCATCGGCCGCACGTGGTTATTCTACCTTTTGCAGTGGATATGGACTAATTGCCCCACATATGTGCTGATGTTTCATGCCTGTTAACCGTGCATTCAGGGTGTGGATGCAATGTGCACACCTTCAGTGCCTATTTTACTGCGGATACATACGGGGATCCTGCCGCGATGCATACGGAGAACAAAGGAGATTTAATGAAAAAATTCATTTTGGCTTCATTAGCTGCCCTGGCACTTGTGGTGCCACAGGCCGTTTTTGCAGCAGATGCACCGGTTTTGGTTTCTACAGCGGTACTGCCAGATATCGCTCTTAAGTCAGCTTCAAATGCAGCAATCGCAGATTCAGTTGCTAATGATCAGGGCGTCTTACTTGGTGGACTTGGTTCAGATCTTTACCACATCCCAGGTGATGCAGCAGATATTTTTTATGCAATCACAGACCGCGGGCCAAACAATGACACAGTACAACCTGACAAATCTGCAGGAACTGGATTCGTGGTTCCCACTTTCTCTCCACTCATTCTGAAAATTCAGATTTCAGGTTCTCAAGTTAAAATCCTTGAAACAATCGCGATTAAGACAAAGAGTGGCGTTGGCGCGACAGGATTACCAAACATTAAGGGTTATGACGCGGTTCCAACAGATGTAAAGGGAATTACCGCAGATTCGATGTACAACCTATCTGGTCTAGATGCAGAGGGTCTTGTTAAAACTGCAAATGGTGATTTTTGGATTGTAGATGAGTACGCCCCAAGTTTGGCTCAGCTCTCATCAACTGGAGCTATCAAGGCCCGCTATGTTCCTGCTGGTTGGAAGGCAAATCCAACAAGCTTTAAGGCGGTAAAATCAATTCCTGCTCTGTACCTCACTCGTAAGGCCAACCGTGGCTTTGAAGCACTTGCTTTGTCACCAGATGGAGACACCTTGTTTATCGGCCTACAAAGCCCGCTGCTAAATCCAACAAAAGCAGTTGGTGATGCAAGTCTTGCAACTCGTATCTTGCGCTTTGATCTTGGGTCGAAGAGATTTACAGGCGAATTCGTATTCGGATTTGAAAAGGTTTCACTTGTTGATGCTAAGGCAACCAAAAACAGTGATTTAAAACTATCTGCAATCGTTGCTTTAGATTCCAATACTCTTTTGGTGCAAGAGCGCACAGATAACTCTTACTTGCTGTCAACAATCACAATTGATGATTCAGCCAATATCTTAGGAAGTAAGTGGGATTTAGCTGCTACATCACCATCGCTTGAGTCATACACTGGTGTTGGAACCAACGCTGAAGTCGAAAAGTTGATTGCTGCAAGCAACAAGAAGATTGTTTTCAAAAGCACCTCAATTGCAACAATGCCGGGCAAGATAGAAGGCGTGGCAGTACTTGATGCCAACCACATCGTGGTCGTAAATGACAATGACTTTAACTTCGCATACAACACAACTTCAGGTTTGGTTGAAATCGGAAAGTTGAAGACATCATTCCTGACTATCAAACTGCCCGTTGCACTTCCTACATATCCTGAAGCTGCTGCAGCCAAGTATGGAAAGAAGTGTTCCAAGGCTGGGCTGGTCGCTCCTGGCTTAACGTGTAAGGCAATTCAGGGCGACCTACGCTGGAGAAAGTAATTTAAAGAGAAAAAGCCCCGCAGATTAATCTTTGCGGGGCTTTTTCTTTATCTTAATCATTTTGTGGGAAACCTAAGTTAATTCCACCATGGCTTGGATCTAACCAGCGGCTTGTAACAACTTTGCCGCGAGTAAAGAAATGAACACCTTCGGTGCCATGTGCATGTGAATCACCAAATAATGAACTCTTCCATCCACCAAATGAGTAATAAGCCATTGG
>JAGWYO010000024.1 GCA_018969355.1 Actinomycetales bacterium | reverse complement strand
ATGTGAACCCATTGGGCGATGAAGCGCTAGCACAACTACCCAAGTGGTGGGAAGGCAATCCATGCGAGTAGCAGCCATTGATTGCGGGACAAACTCAATTCGCCTACTGATTGCCGATATTGAGGGTAATAGTTTTCGCGAAGTTCTGCGCACCATGGAGATCGTTCGCTTAGGCCAAGGCGTTGATGAAACTGGGCAGTTCCACCCAGATGCAATCACTCGCACATTGGCAGCCGTTGATAAATTCGCTGGAGAGATTGCAAAGCGCGGAGTGGAAAAGATTCGTTTTTGTGCAACAAGTGCCACTCGCGATGCAATAAATCGTCACCTTTTTGTTGATGGAGTTCGTGAGCGCTTAGGAATTGAACCTGAAGTAATTAGCGGGGATGAAGAAGCAGCTCTTTCTTTTGCTGGAGCAATTCAAGATTTCTATCCATCTGATGGCCCCTTTCTTGTCGTTGATATTGGCGGTGGATCAACTGAGTTTGTCTTTGGCACCACAACCGTTGAATCTGCAAAGTCAGTCAACATCGGTTGTGTGAGAATGACTGAGCGACACTTCGCTAATGATCCTGCACAACAATCACAAGTAGAGGCAGCACGAGCCGACATTGTTGAGGCGATTGCACAAGCTGCCAGCATTGTTCCTATTACAAAAGCCAAAACGTTAATCGCTGTTGCTGGCACAGCAACCACAGTTGCAGCTGCTGCATTGAACTTATCTGAATATGATCGCTATGCAATTCACTTATCTCGCATTAGCGCAGAGCAGGTTCATGAAACATCACATATGTTTTTAACTCAAACCCGAGAAGAACGCTTATCTCTTGGTTATATGCATCCAGGTCGAGTGGATGTGATTCCTGCAGGTGCGTTAGTTCTTTCAGAGATCATGAGAGCAACTGGCGCTTCTGAATTCGTGGCATCTGAATCAGATATCTTGGATGGAATAGCCCGTTCGTTAGCTGGACAGAGCGCTTAGAAAAGCAGGGTAGATTTACCCCTTGCACGTTGCCCCGATAGCCCAATGGCAGAGGCAGAGGACTTAAAATCCTCCCAGTGTGGGTTCGACCCCCACTCGGGGCACCACCTTCACATCGCCCGGGAATCTTCCTAGCCCTAAACTTGTTATGCATGGCAAACCACCAGAGGTTCTGGCGGCACTACAAAAGGAGAGAAAAGATATGCGCAGTTCAAACCCTGTTTTAGGACGGGCGTTTAATCAGCGTGGATACGCTGCATTTGATCCGAGCACAATTAATTCAGATCCAGCAGCGATGGAAGATCTTTATAACGCACCTGCTGCATCATCGATGCGCACAGGTCGCATGACGATTGACGATGTAGTCACTCGCACAGGAATTTTATTTACAGTTCTAGTCGCTGTTGGAGCAGTTGCGTGGACCCTTAACCTTGGCGGTGGGGCAATGTTGCTGGGTGTCTTTGGTGGCTTTGCACTTGCCATGGTCAACAGCTTTAGCAAAACCGTTAAGCCAGCTCTTGCAATTGCATATGCAGCTTTTCAAGGTTTAGCACTTGGAACAATTAGCAATTTATATAACTCTGTATATGCAGGAATTGTTAGCCAAGCAATCATCGTCACTATCTGTGCATTCACAGGCATGCTCTTTGCTTATAAGAGCGGACGCATCCGTGTGACACCTAAGTTCACCAAGGTGCTCATGACTGCATTAATCGGTTACTTAGTATTGGCACTGCTTTCAATTGTTGGTTCATTCTTTGGTGCAAGCATCTATAACATCGGTGGCCTTGGTTTAATCATCGCCGCTGGTGGAATGGTTCTTGCAAGCTTTTTCTTGATTCTAGATTTTGATCAGATTCAAAAGGGAATCAATGCCGGAGCTCCAGAATCAGAATCATGGCGAGCTGCCTTTGGTCTGATGGTCACAATCGTGTGGCTATACCTAGAAGTTCTGCGTCTGCTTTCTATCTTGCGCGGCAACGACTAATTAGAGATCTTCATCGAGGGGCCTCAGGTTTCTAACCTGGGGCTCTTCGACATTTCTGGTCTCTGGTATTTGATAGACCAAGACAAGTGCAATAACAAAGATGGCAGCAGATAAGCCAAAAGCTGTTCTGTAAGAATAGATATCTGAAACAGCGCCAATAATGATGGGCCCGACCATCATTCCAGCATCACCTGCCATTTGAAAGATTGCAATTACCTTGCCGCCTTTGCCCTTAATAACATCGCCCACGATGCTGGCTGGAGAAGTTGAAAGAAAAGCTCCACCAAAACCAAGGATTGCCATAGCTGATAAATACATCCAAATATGAACTGAGAATGTAAGCAATAAGACTCCGAGCAAAACTACCTGCGCGCCAACAATTGATGCAGCCCTGCGCCCCTTTTCATCAGAGTACCTACCGGCTTTAAGAAGTATTAGCCCTTGAATTACTGCTGAAAGAGCAAGACCATAACCAACAACTGCAGTTGTGGAGTTCAACTCTTCTGTCACAAAGATTGGCAAGATGGATGCACGAAGCCCAAAGAAAACCCAACTACCAATAAATGCCAGAACGAGTGCGATTCGATATGGCTTCATCGCTAACGCCTCGCGCACCGTTGTGTGATCTGATGTGTCCACGTTCTTATCAACCTTGCCGATTTTCTCGCCTTTTAGAAAAAAGAAAGCAACTGTTCCAGAGCAGATAAGCATCCCTGAATAAACAAAAAAGGGTGCGCGAAGAGAGATCACCGAAAGTAATCCACCAATTGCAGGACCTGCAATACCACCTAAGAGGAAAGAACCTTGATAGACCGACTGAGCCCGGCCGCGGTGGGCATCATCAACAGATCGCATAATGACTGAGCCTGCAGCAACTGAAAACATGGATGAACCAAGACCACCTGCTGCACGGAAAAAGAGCAGTTGTTCATAGCTTTGAGCAAGCCCTGCTAAGAAAGTGAAAAGTGAAACCATAAATACACCTGAAGAAAATACTGCCCGTTCCCCAAATCTATCCACCAATGTGCCAGAGATTAATCCAGAGGCAAAGCGGGTGATGGCAAAGGCAGAGACCATTAATCCAATTGCTGCGTTATTGACTCCAAAAGACTTTGCAAAGACGGGGATAGCAGGTAATACAATTCCAAAACCAACGGCGACAAAAAAGGATGCCGCGACAAGTATGGAAACTTCCCGCGGCAGATCCTTAAATGGGGATTGCATTAACCCAGTGATTCTCCTGCTGCATCTTCTCGCGCTGCGGCGTAATCCTGGGATGTGCGAAGTGGGGTCTCACGTAACATGAGAGCTAGAAGCAAACCCACGAGAGTCACTGGGGCTGCTGCATAGAAAACAATATGGAATGAGTTTACAAAAGCCTCAAGAGCAGTTGTTTTAATCACCGGAGGAAACGTCTTCAAAACGGCAGTGTTATTTGTTAGGCCCGCTAATTTAGAGGTATCAAATCCAGCAAGGGCGCTGGGATTAGTTTTTGCCAAGTCACCAAAACCAGATGCCATGTAGTGAACAACACGGTTAGTCAAAATACTTCCAAAGATTGCCGTACCAAAGACTGAACCAAGGGAGCGGAAGAAAGTATTAGAGCTAGTTGCAACTCCCATATCTTTGAATTCAACTGCATTTTGGAGAGCAATGACGATGGTCTGCATTGAAAGTCCAAGGCCAGCACCGACCAAGATTGCATATATTGAAATCTGCCAATAAGGGGTATCGATCTGCAGGTTAGTCATCAGCAAGAGGCCAACAGTCATAATTGCGCTACCCATGATTGGGAAGCGCTTATAGTGACCATGCTTAGAGATCATTTTGCCTGATGCAATTGATGTAGAAACGATACCCAGCATCAAAGGAATCAATTTAAGTCCGGCTTCAGTTGCGCTGTAGCCTTTCACAACTTGGAAGTAGAGCGGCAACATCACGATGGCACCAAACATGCCAGCACCAATAACGGCGCCTAATGCTGATGTAACAGAGAAAGTGTGATTCTTAAAGAGATATAAAGGCAAGATTGGCTCTTTAGCCCTACTCTCCCACATTAGAAAGAGCACAGCCATCACAATTCCAATAGCTGCATAAGTAAGAGTGCGGCTATCAGTCCAACCATATTGTGGCCCATAGATGGAAACTGAAAGCAGAATCAAACACACTGAGACAACCATTAATACTGCGCCCATGTAGTCAATGGAATGCTCGCGCTTGACCTTAGGGATGTGAAGAACAGCTGAAGTAATAAGGAGTGAGGCAATTCCTATAGGTAAATTGATGTAGAAAATCCAACGCCATCCAGTAACACCCAGAATCTGTGCGTGATCAGAGAAGAAGCCACCAAGAAGTGGACCGGCAACTGAGGATAAGCCCCAGACAGCCCCAAAATATCCTTGATACTTACCCCGATCGCGCGGAGGAACGATATCTCCAATGATGACGAAAGTAAGCGCCATTAATCCACCAGCGCCCAAACCTTGAAGCGCGCGCGTTGCAATCAACTGCTCCATATTTTGTGATGCTCCAGCAAGTAGTGAACCTATTAAGAAGGTAACGATTGCAAATTGGAACACAATTCGACGGCCGTAGATATCTGAAATCTTTCCGTATAACGGAGTAGATGCCGTTGATGTCAACAAGTAGGCAGTAACAACCCATGTGTAGTGATTGAGACCATCGAATTCTTCAACAATATTCTTAAGCGCCGTTGAAACGATTGTTTGGTCAAGGGCTGCAAGGAGCATTCCAGTCATAAGGCCACCCAGGATGATCATGATTTCCTTGTGAGTGTGGGCCTTAGCTGATGCATTTAATGGAGGGTTTTTGGACATAAGGGTAAGGTTACCCCGTGAAGTCAATCATTGCTGAGCATCTAGTGAAGACCTATCGCAATGGCGAGGTTAGAGCCCTGGATGATTTATCACTTGATGTTGAAGAAGGCACTGTTTTAAGCGTATTAGGCCCCAATGGTGCCGGAAAAACATCAACTGTGAGAATACTCGCAACGTTATTAAAGCCTGATTCGGGCAATGCAACAGTTGCAGGAATCGATGTAGCCAAGCACCCCGACAAAGTGCGTGAGTTAATTGGTTTATCTGGTCAATATGCTGCCGTGGATGAGACATTAACAGGCTGGGATAACTTAGTGATGTTTGGTCGTTTGTATCACTTAGGAAAAGCTGCCTCCGTAAAGCGAGCTGAGCAATTGCTGGAAAGATTTTCACTCACAGACAGCGCTCGCCGCCCCATCAAAACGTATTCAGGTGGAATGCGTCGCCGTTTAGATTTAGCTGCATCTTTAATTGTGCAACCGAAAGTTCTCTTTCTAGATGAACCAACAACAGGCCTTGATCCACGTGGTCGCCAAGAGATGTGGGGAGTCATCCAAGAATTAGTCAAAGGTGGCGTAACGCTTTTATTAACAACTCAATACCTAGAAGAGGCTGATCAATTAGCTGATGAGATTGCCGTAATTGACCATGGAAAAGTAATTGCTCGTGGAACCTCAGATGCTTTGAAAAAGCAGGTGGGTGGAGAGCGTTTAGAGATTACAGTTGAAAACTCCGATATCACTCACACTCAAGAAATTGTTGCCCGAATTAGTGGAACCGCACTTCACACCGATGTGCGCACCATTTCAGCCCCAGTTTCAACTGGCTCAGTAGCTCTGATGGAGGCGCTGCGAGCATTAGATGAAGCGAAAATCCATCCTCTCGATATTAGTCTCAAGCGCCCATCACTAGATGATGTCTTCTTATCTCTCACAGGACACGTGGCAGAGGACGAAGTCGCTGCAGATTCTGTCAAGAAGAAAAGAGGGGGTAAAAAGTGAAATTCGCATTCAGAGATGTGATGACCATTACCAAGCGCCAACTCTTACAGCTAGCCCGAATCCCTGAAGTGCTTGTTTTCTCAACGATTCAGCCAGTGATGTTTGTACTCCTATTTCGCTTTGTCTTTGGTGGCTCCATTCAAACCGGTCAACCAGGAGGTTATGTTCAACTCTTAATGCCCGGAATCTTCGTGCAGACCGTGGCATTTACTTTGGCTGCAACAGCAGTTGGTCTAGCTGAAGATATGAAGAAAGGCCTGATTGATCGATTTAGGTCTCTGCCAATCTCCAGAGGCGCAGTTGTTATTGGCCGCACCTTTGGAGACGCTCTCCTTAATATTTTAGTTCTCACTGTCATGGCAGCTGCTGGATATGCCGTGGGTTGGCGGCCAACATCAGGCGGGCTTTCGATCTTTTTAGCTTTCTTATTTCTCTTTATGTTTGGTTATGCCTTGTCTTGGATCGGTATCTATGTTGGCTTAGCTGTTAAAGAGGCTCGCACAGTTCAGAGCGTGGGTTTTTTAGTGACCTTCCCGCTGACTTTTCTTTCAAATGCCTTTGCACCCACAACTGGAATGCCTAAAGCGCTGCAGTACTTTGCTGAATGGAACCCAGTTTCAACAATGGTCGCAGCATGCCGCCAACTCTTTGGTCTCAAAAATGAGTTTGGGGCAACAGCTACCTCGTGGCCCAGTCAGCATCCGCTAGAGACTTCTTTGCTCTATATGGTTGTGCTCATGGTGGTATTTATCCCACTGAGTATTAGAAAGTATAAAAATACTTCGAATTAAGAGTAAAACTCAGCCGCTTTAATTACTACCTTAATCTCACGTCCATTAGGTGCGGTATATGAAACGCTTGCACCAATCTGCGCACCTAATACTGCAGCGCCAAGTGGTGATTTCTCGCTATAGACATCGAGATCTCCTGAAGCAATCTCGCGAGAACCCAAAAGAAACTTCATGTCATCTCCTGCAATTTCTGCAGTCACAATCATTCCCGCGCCAACTTTGCCATCGGCGGCAGCTGGTGGGGTTCCAATGTGGGCATTGTCTAACATCGCCTTGAGTTGACGGATGCGCGCTTCCATTTTGCCCTGTTCATCACGGGCGGCGTGGTAGCCACCATTTTCTTTTAAATCACCTTCAGCGCGGGCAGCTTCAATCTTTGCTGTGACATCTTTGCGGCCATGCTGTTCTAGGTTTTCTAATTCGGCGCGCAAACGATCTGCAGCTTCCTGCGTTAACCATGTCTGCGCGCTCATAAGGCGTAAAGGTACTAGTGTGGGTCTAGCTCATACAACTTATTTAATGCGGCAGGCAACCACATCAGCGTTAACGCCTTGGCTACGCGTAGGAATATCACTGGTTTTTTGCACTACTGCGAGGCCAGGTCCGATCTCATCGTCAATCTGCCCCACCACAGTTTTATCGTAATCGCGGGCGACCAAAGTGCAGGTAATACCCTGATTTTTATCTTTTCTCACGACCTCATATCTAATCGACATTGCACGATCAGTGGTGGCGGTAAATGAAATAACCGAGGCACGGATTGAAGGATTGGAATGATGTAAACCTGCCCAGACCAGCCAACTCAATCCAATTGAGGCAATGACGAGGGCTGGGACCACCCAGCCTTTGCGCGGGCCAATGCCATAGCGATCCTCGTAGGAGAAGTGCGAATCCGATTGCATGCAATGATTATGCCATGCAAAAAAATTATGAGGTGGGCGCTGCGGGGTCTGTCACCATTGCGCTTTTGGTTATTGCCGTAGTTTTCTTAATGCGCAGTTTCTATAAGCGCTTTATGGGTGTTGATCGAAGCGATGACGGCAAAGACCAGTAAATCCTTTCTCTCCACAATCGCTCAAGGCATAGCAACCCTGCTCATTGCCGTTGTGTTTTTCTCACTGGGTTTGTGGCAGTTAGAGAGAGCTAAGGCCTTACAAGAGAGTTTGATAACTGCTACTCAAGTGGATTTAGCATTTGTTGCACTTGAATCTGTTACCACCGCGCGCACATCTTTGCCCGCTGATGCGATTAATCGCTGGGTAAAAGTTTCTGGTCATTACGTTGGTGATTACAGAGCACCTAATCAAGTTGATGGAAATGGCACAGTAAATGATTGGGAAGTTGGCCTATTGCAGGTCGGCACGAATCAAGGGATTTTGGTTGTCAGAGGTCTGTGGTCTGAGCGATTGCTCCATTCTGATATTCCTCAGGCTATGGTCATAGATATTCAAGGTCAATTACGTGCATCACAATCTGATGATCATTCCCTCAATGGTGACGGTGTGATTTCGCGCCTAGATAGTTCAGTGATCGTGGGCTTAACTGATTTAGATTTATTTGATGGGTATGTGATGGCATCGAGCGAATCACATAATGGTTCTAGAGTGGTGCGAGCTCGGCCCACCCCAGAGAAGTTAAGCTCTCGAATTCCAGGCTATTACTGGCAACACATCTCGTATGTGGTGATCTGGTGGCTCATGGCAGGGGTGGTGCTTTACCTTCCCTTCTATCGCCGTAGAGTTAAGCCATGAAATCAAGCCTTCTGCGTTTTCGAGTCATGGCAATCATCTCTGGAGTTATGTCACTTCTGCTCTGGTTTGTTTATATGCCAGCTAAATATATTTTTAATTTACCTGATTTCCACAGTGCACTTGTGTGGATCCCTATGGTCCATGGCTACCTCTACCCCATTTATATCCTGACCGCGCTTCAGTTTTCTCGCAAAGCCGGCTGGCCCTTCATGAAGATGCTGGGTTTACTTCTGGCCGGCACACTTCCAGTTGCCTCACTGATTGCAGAACGTCGAGTTGTTCGCCGTTATTCGTAAACTTATTAAGTCTGCGCTCTATCCGCTCTATGAGTGGCGGTTAGTTCGAGCATTAGATTTCACTAAGACCCCACACCATGTTGGTGTCATCCTTGATGGCAACAGACGATGGGCAAAAGCCAATCCCAGCAATAGCGACCCCAATGGTCATAAAGCTGGAGCTAATAAAATCATTGAGTTTTTAGGCTGGTGTGGTGATGCCGATGTTCGGGTTGTGACGCTGTGGCTACTCTCAACGGATAATTTCAAAAGAAGCGCAGATGAGATTGAAGAGCTGCTCAAGATTATTGGCGACACCGTCGATGAATTAGCGGCAACGGGTCGCTGGAACATTAAAGCCGTTGGCGCATTAGATCTTTTGCCACCATGGCTTTCAGAAAAGCTAGCTGGGTTAAAGCCCATCCGAAATGATGGCGTGGAAGTAAACGTTGCCATTAGCTATGGGGGCCGTCGCGAAATTGTCGATGCTGTGAAGACATATCTAGGGGAAGAGGCAAAGGTTGGTCACTCGCTAGATGAGGCTAAAGAGAAGTTGACTACCGAGGAAATTTCTAAATATTTATATACTGCAGGCCAACCAGATCCAGAGCTACTCATTAGAACATCTGGGGAGCAACGACTGGGTGGCTTCCTTTTATGGCAAAGCGCGCTTTCAGAGTTCTATTTCTGTGAGGCGTATTGGCCAGATTTTCGTCGGGTGGATTTCTTACGCGCTCTACGTGCCTACTCACTTCGTCAACGCCGTTTCGGCAGTTGAGATATTCGCCAAAAACTTCTACAAGATTTAACTTTTTCAAAGCGCGTGTTGCCACAGAGTTAGCCTCAAGGTGTTCTACCTTTTTACATATCCGAAGCAGCACCCCACGAGTACAACTAAAAATGAGGAGTCCAGCCATTGGCTTCTAAGGCTCAAAGCTCTAGGAAGACTTTTGTTTTAGATACCAGCGTTTTATTAGCTGATCCTGGTGCCCTGCATAGATTTGCTGAACATGAAGTCATCATTCCTATCGCTGTTATTGGCGAACTTGAAACTAAACGCGATCATCCAGAACTGGGATACTTTGCCCGCGCTGCCCTTCGCGCACTTGATGATTTAAGAGTTACCCATGGCCGACTAGATCAAGCTTTGACTGTGACTTCTGAAGGCGGAACACTTTCAGTAGAACTCAACCACACCGACCTCTCCACCTTGCCCCATGGCTTTTTGCGAGATGGCACTAATGATTCTCGAATCCTGGCCATTGCCAAGAACTTAATGTCAGATGGCAAGAACGTTGTGTTAGTTACTAAAGATTTACCACTTCGCGTTAAAGCATCATCAGTGGGGGTTGAGGCCCAAGAGTATTTAGCTGAGTTGGTGGCCAATAGTGGCTGGACTGGAATAGAAGAGCTCACGGTTGGCTCATCTGTTATCGATGATTTGTATTCCTCCGATAGAGCAGACCATGAAGCGGCCCATAGCCTTCCTATTCACACCGGAGTTGTTTTGCATTCAGACCGTGGTAGTGCACTGGCCCGAGTAACAGCTGATAAACAGTTGCAGTTAATTAGGGGAGACCGCACAGCTTTTGGTTTGCATGGGCGAAGCGCCGAGCAACGCATTGCGCTCGATCTTCTCTTAGATGACTCTATTGGAATTGTCTCTATGGGCGGACGGGCTGGAACTGGTAAGTCGGCGCTGGCGCTGTGCGCAGGTCTTGAAGCAGTGATGGAAAAGCGCATCCATAAGAAGGTAGTTATCTTCCGCCCTCTCTATCCCGTGGGCGGTCAAGAACTTGGATACTTGCCAGGCTCAGAGGGTGAAAAAATGTCGCCCTGGGCTCAGGCGGTCTTTGACACTTTGGGCGCACTCGTGAGTCAACCGGTCATCGATGAGATCGTGGACCGAGGCTTAATTGAAGTTCTCCCCTTAACCCACATCCGCGGACGTTCCCTTCATGACTCCTTTGTCATCGTCGATGAGGCACAATCTCTTGAGCGGGGCGTTCTTTTGACCGTGCTCTCTAGAATCGGCACCGCCTCCAGGGTCGTTTTGACCCATGACATTGGGCAGAGGGATAACCTTCGAGTCGGTCGCCATGATGGTGTGGTGGCAGTTGTTGAAACGCTGAAGGGCCATCCCCTCTTTGCCCACGTGACCCTGACCCGCAGCGAGCGCTCGCCGATCGCAGCCCTTGTAACTGAGATGCTGGAAGGTCCGGTTCAGGGCTAAAAGAATCTCACAGTCACATTTAGGGCAATTTGGACATTTCCCTTCGTGACCTGCGGTTTTACCCCATCCACAGCTTCGCCTTTTCTGTGAATTCGCGACTTAGGCCTAGTTAGATTTGCCGATGTCGCCCCTAGAGGCCACTCTAAAGCCATTCCCCGCTAGTGATGAAGCCTCATTATGAGGCTGATGACGTGCGGTCCAGGGATGCGGGTGAGAGGAAAGGAGTAGAGCTATGAAGATCAAGGGCAAGGTTTTTGCGATCTGGGGCATCGTTGCCTCCATGCTCTTTTTATCCTCGGCCCTGCCAACTGCCTATGGTCTGGAATTTCCTATGAGCTCTGCGGTTGAGATTGAGGTTGATCCCACACTGTTAGCGGCCTCGGTTAATCCCATCGATAGTGCAGCTGCTTTGTATGGCTCTATAGATTTAGCTGCCACACCTTTGGGAGCAATCTTCTCCTCAGACATGGCTTTGGTTTCTGCGATCAGCGCTTCAGTTGAAATGGCCCGCACCCAGATCGGTGCTAAAAAAGTGGCGCAAGTGATTTTGACACAGGAATATGGTTTTGATGATTCTCAGTTCTCATGCTTGAACTCACTCTGGACTAAGGAGAGCCATTGGAATTACAAGGCTCATAACTATCGCTCTGGTGCCCATGGAATAGCTCAAGCTCTTCCTGCTGAGAAGATGAGTGTGATTGCAACTGATTGGCGCACTAATCCAGTAACTCAGATCCGTTGGGGAATTCGCTACATCACCATGCGCTATGACACTCCCTGCAAAGCATGGTCTAAGTGGAAATCCCACCGTTATTACTAAAAACTTTTAAGGCTTTGTTCCAATAGTTAAAGGCTTTAAGGTTTCGGCAAAGAAATCATTTCCTTTATCGTCGACAACAATAAACGCTGGGAAATCCACCACATCGATTTTCCAAACCGCTTCCATCCCTAGCTCTTCATAATCTAGAACTTCAACTTTCTTAATACAGTCCTGTGCCAATCTGGCAGCAGGACCGCCAATGGAACCTAAGTAGAAACCACCATGGGTTTTGCAGGCATCGGTCACAGCCTTTGATCTATTTCCTTTTGCCAACATGACATGTGAGCCACCCTTGGATTGGAAATACTCGACGTAGGAATCCATGCGGCCTGCAGTTGTTGGACCAAAGGAACCAGAGGCATAACCGGCAGGAGTCTTTGCAGGACCTGCGTAATACACGGCGTATTTCTTCAAATACTCAGGCATAGGTGCACCGGCATCCATCGCATCTTTAATCTTTGCATGAGCTAGATCGCGGGCAACGACTAATGTGCCAGTCAATGACAGTCGAGTCTTGACTGGGTATCTGGACAGCTGGGCGCGGATGGCATCCATGGATTGATTTAAATCAATGGCCACAACATCATCATGTAAATGCTCATCGGTTGTTTCAGGCAAGAAGTGGGCAGGATCGTGCTCTAGGTGCTCAAGGAATATGCCTTCTTGAGTGATCTTGGCCTTGGCCTGTCGATCGGCAGAACAGGAGACTGCAATGGCGATAGGAAGAGATGCACCATGCCTTGGCAATCGCACGATGCGAACATCGTGGCAGAAATACTTGCCACCAAATTGAGCGCCGATTCCAAGTGTTCTAGTGAGCTCTAGTACTTCTTTCTCTAATTCAAGGTCGCGGAAACCATGACCAGTTGCAGCATCACCTTTTGTAGGCAGGGAATCTAAATACTTAGTACTAGCTAGCTTGGCGGTTTTGACGGTGTGTTCAGCGCTTGTGCCACCAATGACAATTGCTAAGTGATAGGGAGGACAAGCAGCCGTTCCAATAGAGCGCAGCTTGTCATCGAGCCAGGCCATAAATGCCTTGGGATTTAAAATGGCTTTTGTCTCTTGATAGAGGAAAGATTTGTTAGCACTTCCGCCGCCTTTGGCGATAAATAAGAAGTTATATTCATCGGCATGCTCACTGTCGGCATAGATTTCAATCTGGGCTGGCAGGTTATTGCCAGTGTTTTTCTCTTCCCAGGTTGTCACAGGTGCTAGCTGTGAATAGCGCAGATTCAAATGTGTATAGGCATCATAGATACCTTGTGAGATTGCAACTTCATCATTAGAAGTCGTTAATACGTGTTGGCCTTTTTTGGCCATAACAAGGGCTGTGCCAGTGTCTTGGCACATCGGCAAAATTCCACCGGCAGAGATGTTGGCATTTTTTAAAAGGTCTGTTGCAACAAAGCGATCATTAGGTGAGGCCTCAGGATCTTTGATGATATTTGCCAACTGCTGCAGATGATCTGGGCGCAAGTAATGAGAAATATCGTGGATTGCCTCTGCCGTTAATGTGGAAATCGCTTCTGGTGAAACTTCTAGAAACTGCCTATCGCCTAGCTGTACAACCTTCACGCCTTCTGTGCTAACAAGACGGTATTTCGTCTCATCTTGTCCAAGGGGCAGAAGTTGTGAGTAGGAAAATGTAGGCGACATTGTTATTACTTTGCGCCCGGTTTTGCAGAATCTAACTTCTTCTTGGCCCCATCTAGCCACTCCTGACAGATCGTGGCTAACTCTTCACCGCGCTCCCAGAGCTTGAGTGATTCTTCAAGTGTGGCGTTGCCACCTTCAAGGGATTCAACAACGTGCGCTAACTCATCTCGGGCAGCTTCGTAAGAAATCTTCTTTTCACTCATGGGCTAAATCTACTCCTTTGTATTATTGGCCGTCACTGTGGCATTGGTCTCGCCCTTTGCAAGGCGCAATCTCAACACATCACCAGTTTTTAGCTTCGTTGCATCGCGAGCGATTTCACCACTAGCTAATTGAACTACCGAGTAACCACGATCTAATGTGGCTTGCGGCGATAGCGCTCGAACACGGGCCTTGATGTGGACTAACTCTTCTTTAGCTACTTTGACATGGCCAGCAAAGGAGCGATGAGCTCTATCTTTAAGCGCCAGAATGATTTCAGCTCGAGAAGTGATAATCACGGAAGGATCCTTTATTACTGGGCGATCTTTGAAGGATTGAATTCGGGTTGTTTCCATCTCAATACGGTTAAGTAATGTGCGACGGGCTCTATCGGTCAGCTTTGAAATCATCTCTATCTCTTCGGCAATATCTGGCACTACCCGCTTTGCAGCATCGGTAGGGGTGGATGCACGAAAATCTGCAACTAGATCGAGCAGCGGTGAATCCTTTTCATGGCCAATCGCACTCACAATCGGTGTCTTACATGATGCTGCAAGTCGCACGAGTGACTCATCACTAAAGGGCAGTAGATCTTCAAAGGATCCACCGCCTCTAGTAATGATGATGACTTCAACATCTTTGTTGGCTTCAAGTTCGCGCAGCGCTTCTGATACTTCAGATACAGCGGCAGCGCCTTGTACGCTGACTTCACGGATTTCAAATTCAACGCTGGGCCAGCGGCGCTTAGCGTTTTCAACAACATCTTTTTCAGCATCGGTATTACGACCGCAAATCAAACCAATCTTTTTTGGCAGCAGCGGCAAAGTGATTTTACGATCTGAATCAAAGAGACCTTGCGATGCCAGCAGAGTTTTGAGCGCCTCAAGGCGGGCAAGTAATTCACCCACACCCACTTGACGGATTTCTCGGGCAGATAATGTAAGAGAGCCGTTTTTTGTATACCACGATGGTTTTGCATACATCACTACTCGCGCATTAGCTGGCAGCGGTTGAATAGCAGCAATTACTGATTTGTGACACATGACCGACAAGGACATATCAACGCTGGGATCGCGCAGGCGAATAAAAGCCATCATGCCGCTACGTTCATTGATCTCTGAGATTTCACCTTCCACCCAGATGGGCCCGAGGCGATCTACATATTCTTTGATTGCTTCAGTCACTACTCGCACAGGTGCCGGGGATTGACTTGAAGTTTCGAACATGTGCCCAGCCTAATAGACTCCCCTCATGGCTAAGAGAGTTCTGCTTGCTGCGCCCCGTGGATATTGCGCAGGTGTTGACCGCGCAGTTATTACCGTTGAAAAAGCCTTGGCGCTCTATGGAGCACCTGTGTATGTGAGAAAGCAGATTGTTCACAACGTCCACGTTGTTGCCAGTTTGGAAGCAAAAGGTGCCATCTTTGTAAATGAAACCGATGAAGTTCCTGAAGGTAAGACTGTTGTTTTCTCAGCCCATGGTGTTGCACCACTGGTTCATCAACAAGCAGCCGCCAGATCACTTAAAACTATTGATGCAACATGTCCACTTGTAACTAAAGTGCATATGGAAGCAAAACGTTTTGCTGCAGAAGATGCTGAAATCTTGCTCATTGGCCACCACGGCCATGAAGAGGTTGAGGGCACAGCAGGTGAAGCCATCGGTGCGGTGAAAATAATTGATGGTTTAGATGGAGCTCGCACTGTGCAACCAACTCCAGGAAAGAAGCTAGTGTGGTTATCGCAAACAACGCTAAGTGTTGATGAAACTCTCGATGCTGTTGCAATCTTGAAAGAGCGCTTTCCAGAGATTCAAGATCCTCCTAGCGATGATATTTGCTATGCCACACAAAACCGCCAGGAAGCGATTAAAACTATCGCTCCTCAAGCAGATTTAGTCATTGTAGTCGGCTCACAAAACTCTTCGAACTCAGTGCGCTTAGCCGAAGTTGCACTGGAATATGGCGCCAAAGTTTCACATCTGATCGACTATGCCGAGGAGATTCAAGAGCACTGGTTTGCCGGCGTTGAAACAATTGGTTTAACGAGTGGTGCATCAGTCCCAGAGATTTTAGTCAAAGATGTTTTAAAAACTCTTGCTGAGCATGGTTATAGTGATGTTGAAACTATTACAGCAACCGAGGAATCACTGCTCTTTGCTCTGCCACCAGAGCTTAGAAAAGATATGAAAGCAGCTGGGATTTAACCTCTGCGGGCTTTAGAAGGCTTAGTTTTTGCCTTTGCATTTAAATACACAAACCAGCCATAAGCAGCACCAATAATGAGAAATGGTGCTTGGCTCGCAAGGGCTGCAATGAAATCAATACCAACGCGTGATGGTCTAAATCCGTCAAAGATCATGATCCAAAGAAGAGCGTTGGCGGCAAAGGCTAATGGTGGCGTGACGACAGAGACATAAGTTGTGCCAGGGCGACCCAAGCGAAGTGCGCCATAGAAGGAAAGAAGAATCATTGCGCCGGTGAGAATTCCAACACCGCTGCGCAGCCAGAGTTCAACGAAAGTAAAGAAGCCAATAAAGAAGCTCTGCAGCACGACGATGCCCGCTTTTTTTAGTCCAGGACCTTGAATCGCCATTTTAGTTACGGTGCTCATTTACTCATCTCCATCGCTTATCTCTTCTGCATCAATAAAATCATCATCATCTAGCTCATTGTTTTTTAGTTCACGAACAGATGCTGGTGCTTCTGGGTATTCAATAGCCAGTTTATCTTTATCGCCACTCACACCCAAGTTATGGATGCGACGGGCCGGGCTAAGGACGGTCTTTTCAGCCGTAGGTACTAGATCTTCATAGGCTTTAGATGTTGATGAAATAGCTTTGCCAACGGCCACGATCTTGGTGTGCAGAAGTGTGATGTTTTTTAAGAAGGTACTTGCAACCTTTTGAATCTCATCAGCGTTCTCAGCTAACTTGTTGCGTGTGAAGATATAGCCGATCGTGCGCAGCAGCGCCATCATCGATGTTGGAGTTGCAACTGTTACACCAACTTTAAAAGCCTTTTCGAGAAGATTTGAATCAAGGCGTAGGGCTTCAGATAACAAAGTCTCAAAAGGCACGAAGAGAACGACAAAATCAGGAGAACCCTGTGATTTGTGATAGCCGCGCTTTGCTAAGGCTTCGATGTGCTTGAGCAAATCTTTAGTGTGAGCTTGTAAGAGTTCATCGCGATTTGCTTCATTTGCCGGATCACATGCCTCTAAGAAGCGATCAAAGGGAAACTTTGAATCAATAAAGATATGACTGCCTCCGGGCATCTTCACAGTGATATCTGGAATACCTGATGAATCTGAATCAGTCGTTGATTTCTGGCGGAAATATTCGTGGTCTTCTCGAAGGCCGGCACCTTGGAGTAATAGTTCAAGTTGGGCTTCACCGAACTTGCCACGTGTTTGAGAGTTTGAGAGTGCGCCAGCAATCTTTTTTGTTTCATCAAAGATGGATTCAGAGGCACGGCGCATCTCAAGAATTGTTGTATTTAACTTTGCTTCAGCCTCTGTGCGAATGCGGTTTGCCTCATTTGCTTGGGTTGAAAGTTTTTCAACTGACTCTTTCATTGCAACGAGTTCGGCCGTTACCTTTACGGCAGATTCTGTTTTGCGCCGCTCTGCTTCTAACTGTGATTTGTAATCATCGAGCAGTGCACGATCTGCAACAGAGGATGCAGATGTAAGGCGTGCAACTAAAAATCCAATAGCGGCACCGGCCACCAGGCCTATGAGAAGGGTTACTACGTAAGCGGGCATGGGCCTATCGTGGCAGTTTGCACTGACAATCCCGCGTAGGCTCTACCCACTATGAGCCTGTCTATTGGAATCGTCGGTCTGCCTAATGTGGGTAAATCCACCCTTTTCAACGCATTGACCAAGAACAACGTCCTGGCAGCCAACTATCCCTTTGCAACCATTGAGCCCAACGTGGGAGTTGTTGGTGTGCCAGATGATCGCTTGGCACAGCTGGCAACTATCTATGGCTCACAAAAGATTCTGCCGGCGGCACTTTCATTTGTTGATATCGCAGGAATTGTTAAAGGTGCATCTGAAGGTGCCGGCCTTGGCAATAAGTTCTTGGCAAATATCCGTGAAACCGATGCGATCTGCCAAGTTATCCGAGTATTTAACGATGGCGATGTTGTTCACGTTGATGGCCGCATTGATCCAGCCAGTGATATTGAAACGATTAATACTGAGTTGGCGCTGGCTGACCTACAAACAATAGAAAAGGCAATTCCACGTCTTGAAAAAGAAGTGCGCGTTGCTAAAGAGAAAGCCCCAGCCCTTGAGGCAGCAAAGGCTGCTAATGAATGGTTGCAATCTGGTCGCCCACTTTCACAAAGCTCCATTAACCGAGACGATCTAGCAGAGCTCCATCTACTTACTGCAAAGCCATTTCTCTATGTTTTCAACGTAGATGCTGCTGAATTAAATGACACTGAACTTCGAAAAAAACTGCAAGCAATTGTGGCACCTGCCGAGGCAATCTTTTTAGATGCAAAGACTGAAGCTGAGCTATCAGAGCTCAGTGATGAAGATGCACTCGAGCTTTTGCAGTCAATTGGTTTAGAAGAACCAGGGCTTGCAACTTTGGCCCACGTCGGTTTTAGAACTCTAGGGTTGCAGACTTATTTAACTGCAGGACCAAAAGAAGTTCGTGCCTGGACAATTCACAAAGGTGACACTGCGCCAGTTGCTGCAGGTGTTATTCATACAGATTTCCAAAAGGGCTTTATTAAGGCTGAAATCGTTTCATTTGCTGATTTGATGCAAGCGGGATCAGTTGCCGAAGCGCGCTCTAAAGGAAAAGTGCGTATGGAAGGTAAAGATTACGTCATGGCAGATGGAGATGTTGTTGAATTTAGGTTCAACGTCTAGGCATATAGTGATTTAGGCGCCGGTGTAATACTTTCCGATTTCGCCAAGCGCCTTATCCAACATCTCAAGACCAAGCTTGGCATCTTCTACTGAAATATTGCATGGTGGGCACAAGTGAATGCGGTTGAAGTTATTAAATGGCATCAATCCATGCTTCTTACACGCAGCCACTAACTCATTCATTGCAGGACTTGATGCACCGTAAGGAGCAAGAGGTTCATGGGTTGCACGATCAGAGACCATATCCACGCCCCAGAACACACCTGCGCCACGGATATCGCCAATAACTTTGTGCTTCTTAGCTAACTCTTGCAATCCTGGTCCAAGAACGGTTTCACCAATCATTGTGGCGTTTTCTAGCATCTTCTCTTGCTTCATGACATCGATAGTTGCAACCGCAGTGGCACATGCCAATGGATGACCCATATAGGTCAGACCGCCAGGAAATACCTTTTCATCAAAGGTCTTTGAAATTGCATCGCTGATTACTACGCCGCCAAGTTGGACGTAGCCAGAGGTAACTCCCTTAGCAAAAGTAATCAGATCTGGAACTGCCGAACTGTGTTGATAAGCAAACCATTTACCTGTGCGACCAAAGCCAGACATCACTTCATCTGCAATCCATAGAATCTTGTATTTATCACACAATGCGCGGATTCCATCAAGATAACCCTTAGGTGGCATTAACACACCTGCAGTTCCTGGAACTGATTCGATCAAAACTGCAGCGATGGTATTTGGACCTTCAAAGATAATTGTCTGTTCAAGATGCTCTAGAGCGCGCTTGCACTCTTCTTCTTCAGTGCTTGCCCAGAAGTTAGTGCGATAGAGATAGGGACCAAAAAAGTGAACATGGCCAAAGGCAAACTCATTAGGAAATCTACGTGGATCTCCCGTTGCATTAATAGCAGCACCTGTGTTGCCGTGATAAGAGCGATATGTAGAGAGCACTTTGTGTTTGTGAGTGTGTAAGCGGGCCATGCGAATAGCATTTTCAATCGCATCTGCGCCGCCATTAGTGAAGAAAACTTTTGCAAAGTGATCGCCAGCTAATTCAACAATGCGCTGGGCTGCCTCATTACGGGCATCGTTGGCATGTTGCGGTGCGATAGTTGTGAGAACTTCGGCCTGATCTTGAATAGCCTTAACAACTTTTGGATGCTGGTGGCCAATGTTTGTGAAAACTAGCTGTGACGAGAAATCTAAATAAACTTTTCCTGCATGGTCCCAAAACCTAGATCCTGAGCCGCTTGCAACTGGCATAGGCGAAATTGCACCTTGGGCAGACCATGAGTGAAATACATATTTATGGTCAGCAGCACTTACGGCCTCTTGCTTTGCCAGGTCACTCTTTGGTGCACTCATGAAAGTTAGCCTTTTATCTAGTAGGTGGCGCCATCTTAACGCCTCAAGTAGATTGCACCTATGGATCAGATTACGCATTGGATCAACGGCGCCCCAGATACCAAAAAACCAGAACGCACGGGAGATATCTATAACCCAGCCACTGGAAAAGTAACGGGGAGCGTGGCCTTTGGTAATGCCGCCACCGTTGATTTCGCCGTATCTGCAGCAACGGCAGCTTTTGCCGAGTGGCGCCATAGCTCACTGACTAAGCGCACGCAGGTCCTTTTCACTTTTCGTGAATTAGTTCAACAAAACAAAGAAAAGATTGCAGCCCTTATCACTGCAGAGCATGGAAAAGTATTAAGTGATGCTGCAGGTGAAGTAACACGTGGTCTTGAAGTAGTTGAGTTTGCTTGTGGCATTCCACATCTGCTCAAAGGTGGTTTTTCAGAGGAAGTATCAACGGGAGTAGATGTCTATTCCATCCGCCAAGCACTTGGCCCCGTTGCAATCATCTCTCCCTTTAACTTTCCAGCGATGGTGCCTATGTGGTTTTTCCCAGTTGCCATTGCTTGCGGTAATACCGTTGTCGTTAAGCCTTCAGAGAAAGATCCATCAGCTGCAATGTTTATGGCGCAGTTATGGAAAGAGGCAGGATTACCAGATGGTGTTTTCAATGTTGTTCATGGAGATAAAGAAGTTGTAGATGCGCTCCTTGTTCACCCAGGAATTAAATCAATTTCATTTGTGGGATCAACTCCGATTGCGCGCTATGTCTATGAAACTGGAACTAAAGCCGGAAAGCGCGTTCAAGCGTTAGGCGGGGCTAAGAACCACATGATCGTTCTTCCTGATTCAGATCTAGAACTAGCAGCAGATGCTGCCATTAACGCAGGCTTTGGCTCTGCAGGAGAGCGCTGCATGGCAATCTCTGCAATCGTTGCTGTGGAACCTATTGGAAATGCATTGGTAGCACGTATTAAATCCCGCATGGCCAATATCGTTACTGGCGATGGCACAAAGGGCGCCGACATGGGCCCACTTGTCACAGCAGTTCACCGCGACAAAGTTGCTTCTTATATTGAGGCCGGAGCTAAAGAAGGTGCAACTGTTGTTGTTGATGGCCGTGATCTTAAAGTTGATGGCGATGGTTTCT
>JAGWYO010000056.1 GCA_018969355.1 Actinomycetales bacterium | reverse complement strand
GCGATAAGGCAACGTGCAGTGCACGCAGCGGATATGACAAATCAAGGACCAGTAGCGCCATCTATCAGAAAATCTATTCGCGATGGCTTTTGGGTAGGTGTACTAAATCCAAAGGCAATAGTTTTCTTTGCGGCAGTACTCCCCCAATTTGTTGATATCGATGGTGGTCATGTCACATCTCAATTGATTTTTATGGGTCTAGTTTTCTGTGTTCTTGCATTCATATCAGATGGATCATGGGGATTGCTGGCAGGTACAGCACGAGCTTGGCTCGCGACAGACAATCGAAGGCTGGAAAGGCTCCGTGGATTTGGCGGCACCATCATGATAATTCTCGGATTAGCAGTGTTATATAGCGCAGTTGTCAGCAGTTAAAGAGAGAATATCGCTATGCGCAAACCTGAAACTCCAGCTCGCGAAACTATTGCGCCCAGTGATTTAACTTTTGGCTTATCGACTTGTAAACGTTGCCTGTGGTTGAAGTACTGGTTTAAATTCGAACTCAAAAAAGAGTTCCCTCTTGTAAAGCCACTCGCTGATGCGCAAGAGGAACATTTCAGGCGCGCACCTATGCAATCGCTCCATCCGTCGCTGAAGCCCGGAGTTGTGAAGCAATGGGGTCAATGGGTAAAGAGCGCTCCTATCACCATCAATGGATTTGAAACTCGTTGGAAGATACTTGGAATATACGATCTCTTAGGTCATTACGAAGATGGCACTGTCGGGATTATTGATTGCAAAGTCTCAGATTCAGATCGCGATAACGGAGCCTTTTACGCCCCTCAACTCGAAGCATATGCATACTCTCTTGAAAATCCAGATCGAGGCAAGCCTTTTCCAGTTTCGTCCATGGGGTTACTCATCTGGAAACTAGCCGGAGTGACTGAAACTAGGCAGAGCGAATTAGCAAGCAATTCACATGGATTTGGCGTCAATCAAATATATGTTCCGGTCGAGCGAGATACCGAACAATTCATGTCGCTACTTGAAGAACTTATTACAACAATTGAGGGTGGAATGCCTGAGTCTGGGGCCGAATGCAATGTGTGTAACTACTTGATTGCTCGCGCTGAATTGGAAATTGACTAGTAAATTTCAGTCGTTATCTTCATCGTCAGCGTTAGCGCCTGACTTCTTAGCTTTAACAGCGTAGGTATCCACATACTCTTGACCCGATAATTGCTGTATGCGCTTCATGATCTGGTCGGTGACTTGGCGCAAATATTGCAAATCTGAAGAATCTCCTTCGAAATACATGGGCTCACCAAAGGTAATTCCAACACGCATAATCTTGGGCACCACTGTTCCTGAAGGTTGGATTTTGTCAGTGTTAAACATGGCAATCGGAATTACGGGAGCTCCAGATTCAATGGCAAGTCGTGCGATACCCGTACGACCCTTATACAAACGTCCATCCGGTGAGCGAGTTCCTTCTGGATAAATTCCGAGCGAATTACCTTCCGCTAAAACTTGTAATCCCGTGATCAGAGCAGCCTCACTTCGTCGTCCACCAGAGCGATCAACTGGTACTTGACCAAGTGCAATAAAAGTTAGTTTTTTGATAAATCCTTTGGGGCCAGGAGAAGTGAAGTATTCACTTTTGGCAAGGAATGTCACTTTGCGAGGTACAACAAGAGGCATAAAAATTGAATCGCTAAAAGATAAATGGTTCGAGGCAAGGATTACTGGGCCTGTTGCTGGAACATGTCTTAACCCCTTTACCTTGGGGCGAAAGAGCAGCATCAAAAATGGAGTCAAGAACGCCCGAAGTGTGCCGTAAGGCAGGTTGTTCATAGCGCTAATTTAACCTGAATCCCCCTCTTGTGCGAATATGAACCATGAGCAAGACGCCTGATTCATTCGATGATGAGGAGCTCATTAAGGCTGAATTTGATGAGATGGTCGAGGGACTTTCGCTCGATGAATCTTCACCCTCGACATATTTAGATGAGTTAGAAAAGTTTGAGGATAACAATAGGTTTACTCCACCTGCGATTCCTAAGCGCTCACTCCGTGATCAGATAAAAGATGCAAAAAATACTTTCATACGATGGAAAAATAATCGCAATAATTACAATCCAGACGACGGTGCTGCGCTGTAACTTAAACGCGAGCTAAATCAGCAACACCAACAAGTCCTGCTTCATTGCCAAGAGTTGCTCCAACAATGTCAGGCATTGGCAGGATTTCGGAAAATGGCATATGACTCTTTGCTGCTGCACGAATCGGCTTCAACAAAATTTCTCCTGCGTCAATGACCCCGCCGCCAATGACAACTAGTTCAGGATCAAGAATGACCGAGAGCGAGGCAACGCCTGCACCAATCCAGTAACCCAAAGTGTTAAAGCCAGCTAGCGCGATTTCATCTCCTTCGCGAGCTGCTTCTGTGATCATTTTTCCAGAAAGTCCTGCAACCGTCCCATCTCCACGTGACAATAAAGCACGTGCTGTATCGGGAGATTTCTCTGCGCCTTCACGAACGTAACGCATCAATGCAGAGCCTGCTGCATACTGTTCAAGACATCCCCGCGCCTGACATCCACATAACAGCCCATCTGGGACAACCCGCATATGTCCAACTTCGGCAGCGATGCCATATGCGCCGCGATGCAATTTTCCATCAATCACTATTCCGCCACCCACACCAGTGCCAATGGTCAACAACAAAATATCTTTTTTACCTTTTGCTGCTCCAAAACGAAATTCACCCCATGCCGCAGAGTTGGCATCATTTTCAATCGCTACAGGAAGACCGATCATGCTGGTTAATTCATAATCCAAATTAACGCCATTCCAACCAGAGATATTGGGCGTTGCAAGAATGGTTTTACGATCAGATGAAACCCACCCAGTCGCTGAAACACCAACTGAGTCAACCGGGTGCTTTGCTTTTAGTTCATTAGCAACATCGGCGATTGCTGCAGTAAGTGCCGCACCACCAGCTTTGGGAGTATCACGACGTGCAGTTTCAATAACTTTTCCAGACTCGTCGACTACTCCACCTAAAACCTTGGTGCCGCCGACATCTACTCCAATTGTGTAACCCATTAAGAAAGGTGTTCGCCTAACTCTTTCAAAGCAGCTTCAATGGTTTGCTGCTGCGCCTTGGTAATCATCATGGCTGGTACCGGCATCGACACCGCAACTTCCAATTCATAGGTTACTTGAGTGGAATCTGCATCAATTGACTTGAGTGAATATGCGCCATCCATCTGAGTCAATAAGTCTGCCTCGTCCATGGAAAAAGTTAAGGTAGCTGGTGCAGAGCTCCAGTCATAATCTAAAACGACTCTATCCTTCATCATGCCGGCATCAATCGTGAGCTTTGCTTTGGTTACCCGATTATCTGAATCGCGTTCAATGACATCAACTTTTTTGATTGAAGAAGACCAATCTGGATAATTTTCGATTGCAAATAGGGCAGCCTGTACATCTGCAAGTGGAGCATCGATAACGACGGTGGCAGTACTCTTTTGTGACATAGCGCAAGGCTACCAAGAAGGCGTGGGTGCGACTTCTTGAAAAATTCGACCATTCACTATCTTCA
>JAGWYO010000023.1 GCA_018969355.1 Actinomycetales bacterium | reverse complement strand
GCTCCAGCAGAAGTTTTAGGTCGTCAAATCTCTAAAGCATCTGCAGGCATTGATTCCCAAGGCGGTAGCGCTTGGTTTGTAAGCCTTACATTTAATGGTGAAGGAACGAGCGCATTTGGCGCTATTACTGCTCGTGTCACATCGTTGGCTGCCCCGCTTAATCAAGTAGCAATCGTGCTTGATGGTTTGGTTGTATCTGCTCCACGAATTACTGAAGCAATTCCATCTGGAAACGCACAAATTACTGGAAGCTTCACACAACTTGAAGCTCAGGATTTAGCAAACGTCCTCAAGTACGGCGCACTTCCACTTGCTTTTGATCGTGGTGAAGTGCAGCAAGTTTCACCAACATTAGGCGCGGATCAACTCAATGCAGGCCTGCTCGCAGGAGGTCTTGGCTTAGGATTAGTTCTTTTGTATTCACTGCTTTACTACAGAGGTTTAGGTCTTGTAACTGTTGGTTCTCTCGCAGTGGCTGGATCACTTGTGTATCTCATGTTCTTGCTTCTTGGTAAGTGGATTGGTTTCACATTAACTCTGGCGGGTATTGCAGGAGCGATTGTGGCAATTGGAGTTACGGCCGACTCATTTATTATCTTCTTTGAACGTATTCGCGATGAAATTCGTGAAGGCCGCTCATTGCGCACAGCTGTGGAAACAGGCTGGGGCAGGGCACGTAGAACGATTCTGGTTGCTGACTTTGTATCCATCATTGCGGCAGTTTTGCTCTACTTCTTTGCTGTAGGTGGAGTTCGTGGTTTCGCCTTCACCCTAGGGTTGACAACACTAGTTGACTTAATAGTTGTCTTTGTCTTTACAAAGCCAATCGTGACAATCCTTGCAAAGCGACATTTCTTCTCATCCGGTCATGCTTTGTCAGGACTATCAGCCAAGAGCACTGGAACGTTGCCAGTGGCAGGGGAGGCATAAGCAATGTCAAAGATTTCAGGATTAGGTGGACGCCTCTATCGCGGGGAAACTTCCGTTGAAATTATTGGCCGTCGCCGACGTTGGTACACACTCTCAGCCTTATTTGTTTTACTCTCTATCGCAGCTTTGAGTATTCAAGGTTTGCATCTGGGAATTGAATTCAAAGGTGGGTCATCGTTTACTGTAACTAAGGTGGGAGCATCGGTAGAAGATGCTCGTTCTGCCGTGACGGCAGCAGGGATTCCTGGTGAATCTATTGTTCAGACAATTGGCAATGACAAAATCCGCATACAAACAGGCGCCTTAGGTACTGCACAAAATAACGCAGTTCAAGACGCCCTTGCCTCAAAGTTTTCTGTCCCTGTGGAGTCTATTGACACACAAATCGTCGGACCCTCTTGGGGCAAAGAGATTACTCGAAAGGCACTTTACGGTCTTATTGGATTCTTAATTTGTGTCATGCTCTATCTAGCTATGGCTTTTGAACCAAAAATGGCGATAGCAGCAATTGCCGCGGTGGTGCACGACGTCTTCATTACCGTTGGTATATACGCTCTCGTTGGTTTTGATGTCACTCCAGCAACAGTGATCGGCTTCTTAACCATTTTGGGTTATTCCCTCTATGACACCGTTGTTGTCTTTGACAAAATCCGCGAAAATACACGCACTATCACGGCTAGTTCAAAGAGTACTTACTCCCAAGCAACTAACTTGGCGGTAAATCAGACGATCGTGCGTTCGATTAACACCTCGATCATTGCACTTTTGCCAGTAGGCTCAATTCTCTTTGTTGGCGCTGGTTTACTCGGTGCTGGAACATTGAAGGATCTATCTCTTGCACTCTTTATCGGTCTAGCAGTAGGTACCTATTCCTCCATCTTTATTGCACCTCCCGTACTTGCGCAGTTGCGCGAGAAAGAACCTGCAATGCAAGCACTTGCAAAGCGAGTCAACGGTCGCACTGCACCAGTGGCAACTCCAGCACCTGTTGCTTCCGTATCTGGTGAGCGCCGTGGACCTCGTAATCAACCAAAACGCAAACATCGCAAATAGCGATACTTCAATGCAAACTTTGATTGCACCGGTTATAAGTGCCCTCAAAGAACACCATGCAAAGAACAACCTGGCTGATGTTGAGCGGGCTTTTGTAGTTGCCGAAAAGGCACATGAAGGTCAAATACGAAAATCAGGCGATGCTTACATAACTCACCCGGTGGCTGTTGCCAGCATTTTGGCCGACTTAGGGCTCACATCAGAGGCAATTATCGCCGCGCTATTGCATGATACTGTCGAAGACACCGCATACTCACTTAAGGAACTACGCCATGATTTTGGCGAAGAGATTGCTGGCTTAGTAGATGGCGTAACAAAGTTGGACAAACTCACTTATGGTCCAACAGCAGAGGCAGAGACTGTGCGCAAGATGGTTGTTGCCATGTCTCGTGATATCCGTGTACTTGTTATTAAGTTGGCAGATCGCCTCCATAATGCTCGCACGTGGAAATATGTATCGCCTGAAAGCGCCCAGCGCAAAGCTCGAGAAACTCTCGATATTTATGCACCCTTGGCTCACCGGTTAGGAATGAATGCAATCAAATGGGAGTTAGAAGATCTCTCTTTTGCGATATTGGAACCAAAGAAATTTGAGGAGATTTCCCGATTAGTGGCCGAACGCTCTCCCTCTCGAGATAAATTGACTCACGATGTAATTGAAATCGTGACAAATGATTTAGTTGCAGATGGTATCAAAGCAACAGTTACCGGTCGTCAAAAGCATTTTTTCTCGGTCTATCAAAAGATGGTTGTGCGTGGTCGCGAATTTAATGATATTTACGATCTCGTTGGTATCCGTGTTTTAGTAGATGATGTGAGAGATTGCTACGCAGTTCTGGGTGCAATACACGCTAGATGGAGCCCAGTCCCTGGACGTTTCAAAGATTACATTGCCATGCCTAAGTTCAACTTATATCAATCACTTCATACAACAGTTATCGGGCCTACTGGTAAGGCCATTGAGATTCAGATTCGTACATTTGATATGCATTCGCGAGCTGAATTTGGTATTGCTGCACACTGGAAATACAAGCAGGGACATGAAAACAACGAGACATCTCCTGAGATGTTGTGGTTACGACAGTTGCATGAATGGCAGAAAGAAACCGAAGATCCGTCAGAGTTCTTAGAGGCACTGCGATTTGATTTAGGTACTCCCGAGGTGTTTGTCTTCACTCCAAAGGGCAGTGTCATTGCACTGCCCAGTGGTTCTACGCCGGTTGACTTTGCATTTTCTGTTCACACAGATGTGGGTATTCGTTGCGCTGGTGCTAAGGTCAATGGACGACTCGTTCCTTTAGAATCTAGATTAAACAACGGTGATGTTGTTGAGATTGTCACTAACAAGGGCGAGCACGCCGGACCTAGTCGAGATTGGCTTAATTTTGTTAAAAGTCCGCGCGCACGTTCGAAAATTAAGGCCTGGTTTAGCAAAGAACGACGCGAGGAAGCTATTGATGCTGGGCGTGAATCAATTGCCAGACAGATGCGAAAAGCGGGTCTACCTCTTCAAAAGATTTTTGCTGGTCACTCACTTCTTGAATTAGCCCATGAACTTCGATATCCAGATATCGATGCGTTGTATTCGGCGGTGGGAGACGGGCATGTTTCTGCTGCATCCATTATCGACAAACTAGTTGTGTCGATGGGTGTGGAGGACTCTCACCCAGAACCGACGATGGATGCTTTTGCTTCTCGTGCTCCCACAACAAGGCGTTCTAGTAACGCCATTGATGTTGAGGGTACCGATGATGTGTTGGTGAAATTGGCCCGTTGCTGCACGCCAGTGCCTGGAGATGCAATTATTGGATTTATAACGAAGGGCAGTGGAGTTTCAATTCATAGAAGCGATTGTGTCAATGCTGATGATCTGGTGCGAAACCAAAATGATCGCATTGTAAATGTCTCGTGGCGCTTGGGTGCGGCTAGCGTTTTCTTAGTCAACATCCAGGTGGAGGCGTTAGATCGTGCCTCGCTGTTAGCAGATGTAACACGCACGCTCTCTGATCAACATGTCAATATCCTCAACGCCTCTGTGAGCACTTCAAAGGACCGCACCGCTATTTCACGATTTACGTTTGAAATGGCAGATGCAACACATTTAGATGCAGTACTGGCGGCAGTTAGACACATTGAAGGTGTTTACGATGTTTATCGCACGACCAACAATTAGTTGAATTCAGATAAGCCCTTTTCAGCTTCAGCCAACCAAACTTTTCGAGCTTCAGCAGATTCACGGGCCTCTGATGCTTTTTTAGTATTGCCTGCAGCCTCTGATTTAGCAGCGATCTTTTCGTAGTTCTGAATTGACTCAGTCAGTTGCTTGACAACCTCGGCAGCGCGCGCTTTAGCAGCTGGATCTGTTTTGCGCCAAATCTCTGCTTCTGCGTCCTTAATAGTTTTCTCGACAGCATGAACGCGAGCGTCAAGGGATGCTCGCTTATCGCGATGAGTCATCCCAATTTTGCTCCATGCGTTTAAGTAATCGCGCAACGCCTTCTTAGTGTGATCCATATTGGTAATAGGAAGAAGTGCTTCAATCTGCATGACTAACTCTTCACGCTTTATCAAATTAGTTGCCATTGTTATGTCGCGCTTTTCTAGATCTGCGTTTTTGGCCATGAAGAATTGATCTTGAGCAGCTTTGAATTTCGCCCACATCTTGGCATCATCACTTGGTTTTCCACGACCAGCTGCCTTCCAAGCATCCATGAGAGTCTTGAAACGCTTAGCGGTTGGAACCCACTCGGTTGATGTTGCCAATTTCTCAGCTTCCTCAATAATTGCTTTTTTGGCATCGAGTACTACCTTTTGTACGGATTCAAGGGCGGCAAAGTGAGTGCGACGGCGCTTATCAAATTTGTTGCGAGATGAGGAGAAACGCTTCCACAGATCTGCATCTGCTTTCTTATCTAAACGAGGAGCCGATTTCCATTCATCTAGAAGAACTTTGAGCCGATCTCCAGTTACTTTCCAACTCTCAGAGAGTGCAAGGCTTTCAGCCTCAGCAACAATCTTTTCCTTCTCAACAAGAATCTGCTCTCGTCGAGCCGCCTTCGCTGCAGTCTCTGCAGCTTTCTTGGCTTCATATGCCTCGCGGTGGCCTTCGATAAGAGGCTCAATTTGTTCAACAGATGCGTAAAGCGCATCCAGATCGCCAACACCGTTTAAATCTTTAACTTGCTCGCGCAGTTTTTTCACTGCCGCATATGCATCTGATGGAACCAGAGCTCCACTCTTAATTCGTGCTGCTAAGAGAGCAACTTCTGCTGCTAGGAGTTCAAATTTGCGAACAAAATATGCCAACGCTTCTTCTGCAGTTTTTCCAGGATACGAACCTACTGCTTTTTCTCCAGATGAGGTGCGAACATAGACTGTTCCATCGTCGCCAACTCGGCCAAAGGCTGAGGGATCTCCGATTAGCGCTGTTGCTGCACTTGCTTGTGGTGTTGGATTGAATTGGCTCATGGTCTGTTCCCTTTCAGCGCGTTGTTCTCTTTTAGAACGTCGCTATCAGTGTGCGTACTCACTCAAGGCGCACCTTGGATGAGCGTGAATCGTGCGGAGGTAAAAGGTACCCTGTCTAGGGGTGTGAGCGTCAATCGCTCCTGTTTTTGAGCGTGTGCAAAGGGGTGAAAGTCCATGCTAGTTGATTCTTTTGCTGCCCCTATGTATGCCACCAACTGCTGGGTTATTGCTCCCAAGGCCGGGAGTGAATGCGTAGTTATTGATCCGGGGATGCCCGATGTGTCAGCGATGTTGGAGGAGATCCTGCAGAAGCACTCACTTAAGCCTGTTGCAATCATTGCTACACATGGGCATCTCGATCACACTTTTTCGATTCAACCAATCGCCGATGGTTACTCCATCCCGGCCTATATTCATTCTCTCGACCGAGTGGCATTAGCTCATCCCGAACGCATTCATGGTCGAGAATTTGTAGCGACATTATCGGCTATGAACTTTGTTGAACCGAAGGATGTAAGAGAATTGCGCAATGAAGAAGTGGTGGAGTTGGTGGGCATGAAATTTAAGGCCATTCACGCACCTGGGCACACGGCCGGATCCTTGGTCTTTGTAGTCGATGATGAATTATTGCTCAGCGGCGATGTCCTCTTTGCTGGTTCGATAGGGCGCACAGATCTACCAGGGGGATCAGCTGAAGCGATGGAGACAACTTTGCGCAAAAAAATTATGCCATTAGCAGATCATTTGCGAGTACTACCTGGACACTATGCAGAAACCACTATGGCTGCTGAGAAGAAGAGCAATCCATATTTAGCTGCCCTGAAAACTGGCTACTGATGAGCGGGCAAAGGATTCAAGCACCCAAAGGTGTCAGTGAGTATGTTCCACCGAGATCTGCAGCCTTTGAGTTTGTGCGTCAATCTCTCATTGAGCCAGCTAAGAAAGCCGGTTATCAGCTAATCGAACTTCCGGTATTTGAAGATACCGAACTGTTCACCCGTGGCGTGGGTGAATCAACCGATGTGGTTTCAAAAGAGATGTATACGTTTCTAGATCGTGGTGATCGCTCGATTACATTGCGCCCTGAAGGCACTGCCGGAGTTATGCGAGCAGTTATTGAACATGGTTTAGATCGCGGACAACTTCCTGCAAAACTGTGGTATTCCGGTCAGTTTTTTCGAGCCGAACGTCCACAAGCCGGTCGTTATCGTCAGTTCTATCAGGTTGGAATCGAAGCGGTTGGTTTAGAAGATCCCGCTATCGATGCCGAGGTGATTGCCATTGCTGATGCAGGATTTAAGTCCATTGGATTGAGTAAATATCGTTTGGAGATAACAAGTTTGGGTGATGCCGAATCACGCGCGGCCCATCGCGTCGATTTAGTAAAGTTTATCGCGGGGATGAAATTGGATGAGGCAACAAGTACTCGAGCAGCACTTAATCCCTTACGTCTCTTTGATGACAAACGTCCAGAGATCACATCAGCCATGGCTAGTGCGCCCATACTTGTTGATTACCTCAGTGAGAGTTCACGTGCTCACTTCGACCAGGTGAAGAAATACCTTGATGTTTTAGGTATCTCTTACACACTCAACTCTCGCATGGTGCGCGGTTTGGATTACTACACCGGCACTACATTTGAATTTGTCCATGAACTGCTAGGAGCTCAATCTGGGATCGGTGGGGGAGGTCGCTATGACGGACTTATGGCCCAACTTGGAGGACAGTCTTTATCTGGAATTGGTTTTGGTTTAGGTGTTGATAGGGCACTTTTGGCCGCAGAAGCTGAAGGAGTAATCAATGAAAACTCCTTTGTCTGCGATTTATTTATCATCCCACTAGGGGATGCGGCAAAGGAGATGGCGATGAGAATTGCTAGTCAATTGCGCCGTGGCGATAGAAGCGTAGAGATTGCTTTTGGAGATCGGGCTTTGAAAGGTGCGATGAAAGCCGCCGACAAGAGCGGTGCGCGCTATGTCATCGTTTTAGGGGATTCAGAGATTTCTAGCGCAACTGTGGAGCTAAAAGAGATGAAAACTGGTTCCACTTCATCGGTTAAGATTGACTCATTAATCAACGCACTTTAATTAAAGGGATGTAGATCGCACAAATGTTAAGAACTCATGACGCCGGCTCACTGCGCAAATCCCATGCCGGCACAAAGGTTACTTTGGCTGGTTGGGTATCACGTCGCCGCGATCATGGTGGGGTTGCATTTATTGATCTACGCGATGCTTCAGGTTCGGTTCAAGTAGTTATCCGTGATGAAAAGATGGCCGGCTCTCTGCGTGCTGAGTGGTGTCTCATGATTACCGGAGAAGTTTTGGCAAGACCTGCAGGAAATGAGAATACAAACATTCCAACAGGTGAAATTGAAGTGATGGGTGACACAGTCGTTGTTTTAAGTGAGTCAGCACCGCTACCTTTTCCAGTTGATTCAGGCAATGATTCAGAAATCAGCGAAGAAGTGCGTTTGAAGTATCGTTACTTAGATCTGCGCCGTGAAAAACCAGCGGCAAATCTTCGTCTGCGCTCAAAGGTAACTTCCATTATTCGTCGTGTGATGGAAGAAGAAGCATTTCTTGAGATTGAAACCCCCTATTTAACCCGTTCAACTCCTGAAGGTGCTCGTGATTTTTTAGTTCCAGTTCGTCTGCAGCCAGGTAGTTGGTATGCCTTGCCACAATCACCACAGCTCTTTAAACAGCTTTTAATGGTTGCTGGAATGGAAAAGTATTACCAAATTGCCAGATGTTTCCGCGATGAAGACTTTAGGGCCGATCGTCAACCAGAATTTACACAGTTGGATATTGAGATGTCCTTTATTGATCAAGAGGACATTCTGGCTGTTGCAGAAAAGATTGTTAGCCAAATCTGGAAAGAAGCTGTTGGTTTTACTATCCCACTTCCATTGCAACGCATGACATATGCCGATGCGATGGCTCGCTATGGTTCAGATAAACCTGATCTACGCTTTGGTTATGAATTGACGGAACAGACTCAATATTTTGCCCAAACAACTTTTAGAGTTTTCCAAGCAGCATACGTTGGAAGCGTTGTTATGCCTGGGGGAGCAGCCTCTCCTCGTCGTGAGTTAGATGCATGGCAAGACTGGGCTAAGGCACGCGGTGCTAAGGGTCTTGCATACATCTTGGTCAATGAAGATGGAACTTTAGGTGGACCAGTTGCGAAGAATCTTTCAGAGTCAGAAGCTGCGGGCATTGCGGCAGCAGCTGGTGCAAAAGCTGGAGATGCGATTTTCTTTGCTGCTGGCGATCGCGTGGCATCATTGAATTTGTTGGGTGCAGTTCGTTTAGAAATCGGAAAACGTTGCAACCTAATTCCTGCAGATAAGTGGGAGTTCTTATGGGTTGTCGATGCACCAATGTTTGAACCAACAGATACCGGTGGTTGGACTGCTGTTCACCATCCATTTACTGGACCTAAGCCAGAGTTTGCAAAGACATTTGCAAAAGATCCAGCCTCAGCACTTGCTTACGCTTACGACATTGTTTTGAATGGAACTGAGCTAGGTGGCGGATCCATTCGTATTCATGATCGCCAAATTCAAAAGGATGTTTTCACTGTTATTGGTTTAAGTGATGAAGAAGCACAGAGCAAGTTTGGTTTCCTCTTAGAGGCCTTTAATTATGGACCACCTCCACATGGTGGAATTGCACTTGGTCTTGATCGCGTTTGTGCTTTGCTCACTGGTTCAGATTCAATCCGTGAAGTGATTGCCTTCCCTAAAACTGCAAGCGGTGGAGACCCATTAACTGGTGCTCCAACTCCTATCACAACGGCGCAACGCAAGGAGAGCGGTATTGATGGCGCTCCTAAAGCAGCACCTCAGGTAGGCTAACAACATGGGTCCCGGGGGAATTGCAACAATAATCGCAAGTTGTGCGCTAATGGTTATCGCCATTGCAGTTGCCTACGTGATCATTCGTCTTGGTCGTTTGATTGATGAGGCTAAAGCTTCTCTCAAAGTAATCACTGATGAAACTGCACCGCTAATCGATGAGGTTCATACCACGGTAACATTAGTTAACGGACCACTCAAAAGTATCAATCGCATTACAAAGAATGCAGAAGATCTATCAGACAAAGTCAATGAAGCTACAACATCATTTATTAGTAAGAATGGCTCAGCGGTAAAGGTTGCCGGAGCTCTGCTCTCTGCTGCATCGATGAAGAAGTCTCGATCTAAGAAGAAGGCTGAGTGATCCTCACAAGTGGAATCCGCCGAGATCCGTTCGCGCTGGCTGCGCTTCTTTGAATCAGATAATCGTCAAGGTTTAACTCATACTGTAGTTGCCTCAGCATCCTTAATTGCTGATGATCCAAATCTTTTATTGGTAAATGCAGGAATGGTTCCGTTTAAACCCTATTTTCTTGGCGAGATTACCCCGCCTTACAAGCGGGCAACTTCAGTCCAAAAATGTGTTCGAACCCTAGATATCGATGAAGTTGGTAAAACAACACGTCACGCATCATTTTTCCAAATGTGTGGCAATTTCTCTTTCGGTGATTACTTCAAGGAAGGCGCAATTGCACTTGCTTGGGAGTTGTTAACTCGTTCGATTAATGATGGCGGATACGGTTTTCCAGAAGAGCGATTATGGGTAACTGTCTATTTAGATGATGATGAAGCTGCAGATATTTGGCACACCAAAATCGGTGTTCCCAAAGAGCGCATCCAGCGCCGCGATATGGCAGATAATTTCTGGTCAATGGGTGTTCCGGGACCATGCGGTCCATGTTCTGAGATCTATTTCGACCGTGGTCCAGAATATGGCGCAGAAGGCGGACCAATTGCAGATGAGAATCGTTATCTAGAAGTATGGAACCTGGTGTTCATGCAAAATGAGCGTGGAGTTGGTTCTGGCAAAAACGATTTTCCAATTCTGGGCGAACTTCCTGCAAAAAGTATTGATACTGGTCTAGGACTTGAACGTATGGCAGCTCTTTTGCAAGGTGTTGAAAATATCTACGAAATAGACACAACAATGCAGATTTTGACTAAGGCTTCAGAGCTCACCGGTGTTAAGTATGGAACTTCAGAGAAATCAGATGTTTCATTGCGAATCATTGCAGATCATGCCCGTACTTCAGCGATGCTCATTGGTGATGGAGTCACACCAGGAAATGAAGGCCGTGGCTACGTCCTACGTCGCATGATGCGTCGCACCATTCGCAACATGCGCTTGCTTGGTTCGGTAGAACCTATTATGTCCGAACTTACTGTGGCAGCAATCAGCGCGATGGGTCCTCAGTATCCAGAGTTAAAGACAGATTCCAAGCGAATTCTCTCTGTCAGCGTTTCTGAAGAGGAGAGTTTCCTGCAAACGTTAAAAGGCGGAACGCAGATATTTGACGTTGCTAGTGCAGCTCTTAAGAAAAACAAAAGTTCAGTTTTACCTGGCGAAGATGCCTTCAAACTCCATGATACCTATGGCTTTCCATTTGATTTAACCCTTGAAATGGCTCGCGAAGAGGGATTAGAAGTTGATGAAGATGGATTCCGCCGGTTGATGAATGAACAAAAAGATCGCGCAAAAGCCGATTCAAAGGCTAAAAAGAGTGGTCATACAGATCTTTCCGTCTATCGCCACGTTGCAGATAAGAACGGTAGTTCAGAGTTTGTTGGTTATGGACAACTATCAAGTGAAGCGAAAGTAACTGCAGTCCTAGTTGATGGCACTCTAGTCGGATCTGCAAGTGCAAATGAGGAAGTAGAAATAGTTTTGGATCGCACACCTTTCTATGCTGAAGGTGGTGGCCAATTAGCCGATGGTGGAAGAATTGCTTTGGATAATGGTGCTGTCGTTGAGATTGATGATGTGCAAACTCCTGTACCAGGCGTGTTTGTTCACCGTGGCCGCGTTCTAACTGGCTGCGTTGAGAGTGGATCACATGGTCAGGCATCTATCGATGTAGAACGTCGTCATGCCATTTCACGCGCGCACACTGCTACTCATATGGTGCATAAGGCCTTCCGTGAACTCTTGGGTGAAACGGCCACACAAGCAGGATCTGAGAATTCACCAGGCAGATTTCGCTTCGATTTTCCATCAACTGGGGCAGTTCCCGTCTCAGTGCTCAACGACGTAGAGTCACGCGTTAATACTTTGTTGGTCGATAATCTTGAAGTAAGCGCAGAAGTAATGTCACAAGATGCTGCCAAGAAAATTGGCGCTATGGCACTTTTTGGAGAGAAGTATGGAGACCAAGTACGTGTTGTTAGTGTTGGAGATTGGGCACGTGAACTCTGCGGAGGAACACACGTTTCTCGCTCGGGCCAACTTGGTGTGGTAAAACTTTTAAGTGAATCGTCTATAGGCGCTGGTGTTCGACGTGTTGAAGCGCTAGTTGGCGTTGATGCTTATAAGTTCTTAGCTCGCGAACATATCTTGCTCAACTCTCTTACAGAGATCATTAAGGGCACTCGAGTAGAAGAGCTGCCAGAGCGCATCAGTGGGATTCTTAACTCCATGAAAGAGATCGAAAAAGAATTGAGTTTATTGCGCTCAGCACAGGCGTTAGCTCAAGTTGGAGAAATTGCTAAGAATGCACAAGTGGTGAACGGACTAACAATCTTTACAGCGCTTTTGGGTGATGGCATTTCTGTAGATGATTTGCGCAAGATTGCACTTGAACTGCGTTCAAAAGCTGATAAGAGTGTGGTTGCACTAATCAGCGTCATTGATTCCAAGCCCATACTAGTTGTGGCCGCTAGTGATAGTGCCCGTGCTAGTGGAGTAAAGGCTGGGGCATTAGTCAAAGTTGGCTCAACGGTATTGGGTGGCGGGGGTGGCGGTAAAGATGATTTTGCTCAAGGTGGAGGAACCGATGCAGCGAAATCTATTGATGCATTAGCGGCAATCTCGCACGCTCTCGTTGGATAATCACTCTATGCAAAGAGGTCGCCGAATCGCATTTGATTATGGTGATGTGCGAATAGGCGTCGCTGTTTGCGATCCCGATGCAATATTGGCAACACCCGTTGCAACACTTAAAGCCAGTGATTCGAAACTTCACAATCAGATTTTGGAGATTGTGGCTGAGTATGACCCTATCCATATCTATGTGGGTAAACCATCGCATATGGATGGAAGAGATAGTCCATCAGCCATCAAAGCTACTAATTTTGCGAAGATGTTGGGTGAATTGACACCATGTCCTGTGACGCTCATTGATGAGCGTTTAAGTACGGTAACAGCAACGCGCACTATGCACGACTCAGGGGTCAAGCAGAAGGATGCACGAGCTTCAATCGACCAAGCTGCAGCGGTGGCTATTTTGAATTTTGCACTTGAGATTGAAAAGCAAAAGGGATGAGATTCTTTCAAAGCAATCTAATACGCACCTGTGCCGCTCTTGCCTTTGTAGGTGTGCTGACTTTCTCTATTCACACGTTTCGCTCACATGTGTCTCAAGCACCTGATTATGCAACCGCAACCATTGATAACAGCTCTCCGCGGGTGGTGATAGAAATTCCAGCGGGAGCAACTGGATCGCAGGTAGGACAAATACTTTATGAAAACAATATCACCAAATCGGCAGTCGCTTTTTTTCGTATTGCTGTTGCTGACCCTCGCTCTGCCAAGGTAGCTCCTGGTGCTCATGAATTAAACACAAAGATCTCAGCCCGGCAGGCTTTGGATCAACTACTTGATCCATCACGAATACCCAATCTGATCAAGATCTTTGAGGGTGGCTGGAAGAGTGAAGTTATTGAGTCACTGCTCAAGTATGGATTTACAAAGAACGAGATAGATGATGCTTTCAAGAGAGTTATCCTTCCAAAAGGATTTACTAACGTTGAAGGGTTGCTTTTCCCAGCGCAATATTCCTTTTCCGCTGGAACGAGCGCTCTTCAAGCAATTCAAGCAATGGTCGATCGTTTTTCACATGAAAGTAGTGGACGAGAACTCTTGGCTGCGAAAGGAAAGCTAACCCCGGCACAATTGCTGACAATTGCCTCGTTAGTTCAAGCAGAGGGTGATACACAGGATTTCGATAGAATCTCCAGAGTTATTAGGAATCGTTTAGATATTTCCATGCCTTTGCAATTGGATTCGACCGTGCACTATGTGAAGAAAGTGCGTGGACAGATCTTCTTGAGCACTAATTCCACACTGATTAACTCGCCTTACAACACTTATAGAAAATATGGACTGCCACCTTCTCCCATAGGAAATCCTGGGTCCCAGGCGATTGCCGCCGCCCTCAAACCTGCCGACGGGGATTGGTTGTTCTTTATTACAGTTGCACCCGGAGATACTCGCTTTACCCAATCAAATGAGGAGTTCTTGAAGTGGAAAGCTCTCTATGAGAAAAATAGAAAGGCAGGGGCATTTAAATGATTAAGGCCGCTGTCTTGGGATCTCCTATCTCACACTCCTTGAGTCCTTTGCTACATAAGAGCGCCTATGCACAATTAGGTTTGAGTGCAAGCTATGAAGCAATAGAAGTAAAAGCAGGTTATTTAGCACAGTTCATCAATGAGAGAGATTCAACCTGGACTGGATTTTCTCTAACTATGCCTCTTAAGGAAGAAGCTGTTTCTTATGCAGAACATGTGGATGATTTAGCCAAGCGAATCAATAGTGCCAATACTCTAATAAGAAAAGCGGGAGAGTGGCATGCAATATCAACAGATGTCATTGGATTTAGGAATGCACTTACGATGCATAACATTGGAATAAGAGGTCACGTAGTTATTTTGGGAGCTGGGGCAACTGCGCGTGCTGCAGCAGCTGCATGCGATAGTTCAAATACACAGATCACCGTGATTAATCGTTCATCTACACGAGTGCAACCGATGGTCGATGCCGTTATCGAATCAAAGGTAGATTTTCTCAGTTGGGATGAGCTAAGCGTTCTCTCAGATGCGGATTTAGTTATAAGCACCGCACCCGCCGGAGTTACGGATTCAATTGAACTGCCAGCCAAAACGTCAGCTCCCTATTTTGAAGCGTTATATAAGCCATGGCCCACACCTGCATCAGCGCTGTGGGCTTCACGCGGGGGAAGGGTCATCGATGGCTTGGATCTCTTAATCCACCAAGCCTTAGCCCAAGTAGCGATTTTTTCAGGCCTCACCTTTGATACTGGGCTCATGTATACAAAACTGCGTGAGGTTGGTGTCGCAGCGCTTACATAATCCACATACTTCGTAAGCCAGTACCAAGAGGTTCTACTCTTGAAAAGTGTTCTATCTCCTCTTTGCTATTCCTATCTCAATTGCAGATATTTCAACGCGCAAGATTCCCAATATTTATCTTCAATTATATTCCTACGTGGTTGTATCGTTGCTAGTAATTCATGGTCTACCAGATCTGAGATTTGCGCTTCTAGTTTTTATCACTTTATGGTTCTTAGCCTTTATCGGAGTTGGTATGGGAGATTGCAAACTATTGGCCTTGATGGTAGTGATGGCGCACCTCTCCAGATTCCGTGAATTCCAACTCCTACTGCTAGCAATATTTATCTGCGCTCTGCTAGAGCTAATCCTGATTTGGCTCCATTCCACGGTGATTCCGCGGACAATTGCTATGGCTCCTGCGATATTTATCGGAACGAGCCTGTATTTGGCAACGAGACAGAGCTAACCTCTGCAAGAATAGGCACATGCGTTGGTTAACTGCTGGTGAATCACATGGTCAAGCACTCAGTGCGATCATCGAGGGTATCCCTGCCTCTGTGCAAATTACGACGGCAGATATTGATTACCACTTAACGCGTCGACGCCTTGGTTATGGTCGTGGGGCTCGTCAAAATTTCGAAGCTGATAAAGTCACAATTCTTGGTGGAATTCGTCTAGGTCTTACGCAAGGTGGGCCCATTTCAATTCAAGTTGCAAACTCAGAGTGGCCTAAATGGGAAAAAGTGATGTCAGTAGATCCCGTACCTGAAGATGAGATCAAGGATTTAGCACGAAATGCACCTTTGACTAGGCCACGTCCAGGTCATGCCGATTTAGTGGGTATGCAGAAATATGATGTGGATGACGCGCGACCCATTTTGGAACGAGCAAGTGCGAGAGAAACGGCAGCACGCGTGGCACTTGGTGCTGTAGCGCGAAGTTTTCTTGAGCAGAGTGTTGGAATAACAATATTGTCGCATGTGCTCTCTATAGGAAAAGTGCGAGTAAGTGATGATTATGTAGTTCCTGATGCGACAGATATGGCCAGAATCGATAAGGACCCAGTTCGATGCGCCGATGAGGCAACGAGTGCCTTCATGGTTAAAGAGATCGAAGCCGCCCACGCAGATGGCGACACCTTAGGCGGAGTAGTTGAGGTTTTAGCTTTTAACATGCCACCAGGATTGGGTTCACATGTTCATTGGGATCGCAGGCTTGACGCTCGTTTGGCAGCAGCTGTCATGGGAATTCAAGCTATCAAGGGAGTCGAAGTTGGAGATGGTTTTGAAACTGCAACACGCCGCGGTTCGGTAGCACATGATGAGATTGAAAAGAATAGAAAAGGCAAGATTGTGCGTCGCACAGATCGCGCAGGAGGTACCGAGGGCGGAATGTCTAATGGAGAAGTGTTGCGTGTGCGAGCTGCAATGAAGCCAATATCAACAGTACCTAAAGCTTTGGACACAATTGATGTGGCAACAGGAGAGAGCGCTAAGGCAATTAACCAGCGCTCAGATGTCTGCGCAGTGCCAGCTGCGGGTGTAGTTGCTGAAGCGATGGTGGCACTAGTGCTTGCCGATGCAGTTCTAGAAAAGTTCGGTGGTGATTCAGTAACCGAAACACGCCGTAATTTCAACAGCTATATTCAGAACCTGAATTTTTCATAAAGATGCCTCGCCTTATTTTGATCGGGCCCCCAGGTTGCGGTAAATCAACGGTGGGAGCGGCGCTTGCACGAAAACTTGCAATTGAATTTATTGATACAGATGCCCAGATCCAAAGCTCATATGGCCGCAAGATTTCAGATATTTTTGTGGATAAGGGAGAGAGTTTTTTCCGTGAATTAGAGTTCAAAGCATTAAGTCAATCTTTACTTGTTACGGATTGCGTTTTATCACTTGGTGGTGGTGCTCCCATAGCTTCTAGTGCTCAGGCTTTACTCAGAAGCTGCGCCTGCCCAATTTTCTTTTTGGATGTTTCATTAGCTGTTGCTGCACCCCGTGTCGGTTTTAATCGTGACAGGCCACTACTTCTTACAAATCCACGAGCACAATGGCAATCACTTTTAGAGACACGAAGGCCAATATACGAATCGTTAGCCAAATTTGTCATTAAAGTTGATGCTATGTCTGTGCAAGAGATTGTTGACGAGATCGCAGCAAATTTATGAAACACACAATTCACGTCCATGCAGAACATGATTATGAAGTAATAATTGGCTGTGACTGGCACTCAAACCTCGAACAATCTTTAGAGGGATATACTCGTGTAGCACTTGTGTATTCATCTGCAATGCGCGAGCAGATTCAAGGGTTTAAGTCGGAGAACAATGATATCCATTACTTTGAAGTCTCCGATGGAGAAGGCGCTAAAACCTCTCAGTCGTTGCAATCATTATGGAATTGGTTAGGAGCAGCCGGATTTACGCGTTCTGATGCAGTTGTTGGTATCGGTGGTGGAACAATTACTGATTTGGCTGGTTTTGCCGCTGCATCATGGTTGCGTGGAATTGATTGGATTGCGCTTCCAACCACCGTTGCGGGAATGGTTGATGCAGCAATTGGTGGAAAAACTGGCATTAATAGTGATTATGGAAAGAACTTGATTGGTGCATTTCATTCGCCACAAAAGGTTTTGATTGACACCTCATGGCTCACTACGTTAAGTGATAGAGATTTTGCTGCCGGATTGGCTGAAGTAATCAAATGCGGTTTCATCGTTGACACAACGATTCTTGATTTGGTGCAAGGTAAGAATTTGGCTCGCATTCGTGGAGATGATCTTTTAGTTCAAGATCTTATTACTCGCTCTGTTGCAGTTAAAGCACATGTCGTTGCTAACGATTTCAAAGAATCCTTTGGAAGGGAAGTGTTGAATTATGGTCACAGTTTGGGCCATGCCATTGAGATTCATAGCAAATACTCTCTACGCCATGGTGAGGCAGTATCCATTGGTCTAGTCTTTGCCGCCGAACTTGCTGAGGTCAAAGGAGTGCTAGATTCAAAGAGCGTCCAGATGCATAAGCAGATTCTCAGCGGCCTAGGATTGCCAATCACATACCCTGGTGATGCCTGGCAACATTTATACCCGCTTCTTGCATTGGATAAGAAATCTCGTGGTAATCAACTTCGTTTTGTGGCACTGAGTAGAATCGGTGAGACCTTGCGGATTGAAGATGCAAATCAAAGCGAACTAGCGTTGGCATATGAGAGAATTAGTTCATGAAAATCATGGTCATTAATGGTCCGAATCTGGCCCGTTTAGATATTCGTGATTCTTCCATTTATGGTGATCTCAACTACAGTGAACTCAAATCCTTTATTGAGACCACTGCTGCCTCAGCAGGCATGCATGCCGATGTTCGACAAAGCAATGAGGAGGCAACGATTATCTCTTGGTTGCATGAAGCTGCTGATGCAAAGCTGCCCGTGATCATTAACCCAGCAGCATTTACACACTATTCGTATGCCATCCGAGATGCTGCAGAACTTTTGAAGGCACCACTAATCGAGGTTCACTTATCTAACACCATGGCCCGCGAAGAATTTCGACATACATCTGTAATTTCTGGTGTGGCAACAGGGACTATTGCAGGTTTCGGTCCCAATTCCTATGTTTTAGCGATTAACGCCCTTAAATCCTTGCTGGGTAAGTAGAAATATTAGCTGGTAATTCCGGGTATCCTTAGCACCTTGTCATTGACAATCAATGGCCGAAATCAATCATTTACAAACATGAGTGGAGTTTGAACTGTGGCAACTACAGCTGATCTAAAAAATGGAATTACCCTAGAGATTGAAAGCCAGCTGTGGACAGTTATTGAGTTCCAGCATGTTAAACCGGGTAAGGGTCCAGCATTCGTGCGAACGAAATTGAAGTCAGTACTGACTGGAAAAGTCGTTGATCGGACATTTAATTCCGGTGTAAAGATCGATATCGCTGTGTTGGAAAAGCGCGACATGCAATATTTATACAAAGAGGGTGACGACTTTGTTTTTATGGATAGCAAGACATACGACCAGATGACTATCCCTGCAGTTGTTGTGGGCGATATGGCCAACTACATGCTTGAAAATACTGATGCGGTAGTTGCAGTTAATGAAGGAAATCCACTTTATATAGAACTAGCGGCATCAGTGCCTCTACGTATTACCTATACAGAGCCAGGAATCCAAGGCGACCGTTCATCTGGTGGAACTAAACCAGCAACAGTTGAAACTGGCATCGAAATTCAAGTTCCACTCTTTATCAAGCAGGACGAGATTGTCATGGTTGATACACGTGATGGTTCATATCAAGGCCGCGCTAACTAGTGTCTGCTCGCAGTAAAGCTAGAAAGCAGGCTCTAGACCTGCTCTTTGAAGCTGACATTCGGGGGACTAACGCATTAGAAACACTCAACCTTAGAGATGCTAGTGATGAGGGTCCTGATTCACGACCCATCCGGGACTACACACGTTGCTTAATTACTGGCGTGGGTGAAAATACACGCAAGATTGATGAACTCATCACTACCTATGCCCAAGGCTGGGATATGGATCGCTTGCCAAATGTGGATCGCAATATCTTACGATTGGCAATCTATGAGATTTTGTGGGCAGCTGATATTCCAGACAGCGTTGCAATCGATGAAGCGTTGAGTTTAGCTAAAGAGCTCTCAACCGATGAGTCATCAGGCTTTATCCATGGAGTTTTAGGTCGAATCTCATCACTTAAAGAGAACTTATCCCTTTAGTTTCAAAAAGTAGTTTGTTGTGGGATAGATACGTGGTGAACTCTTCATGAGTGCAACCTATGGTGATAGTCAGAAATGCGATATCACTCTTGCGCAGGGACAAGATTTCTCCGTTGAAATCTTGGCGCTCTTTGATGATTCCAAAAAGAAATGAGAAGAGAATCTTTGCAGTTGGCGAGCTTTTCTCCTCTGAGATGGAGAGTGCTTTCATTCTGCGCAAGTCAATCACGATCTCACCCTCAACCCTCTGGGTGGGAGATCGGCCAGTTAAGAGATATGAGAGTGGGACGTCATAGAACTCTGATAACTGAGCCGCTTTCTTCACACTCAGTGTTCTATCGCCACGTTCATAGGAGCCAAGGGCGACTGCTCGTAATTGCTTATGACTCTTAGTTTCAACCTCAGCCAAGGTCATATTTCGTGAAAGACGTATTGATCGAAGGCGTGCGGCTATTTCTTCCATTTCTATGTTCATGGGGCAAGGTTAGGCATGTGATGCCACACGCATTTTTGGATATCCACAGAGGACAGATTCTGCTGATATAGTCGCCCACGCATCCTTTAACGACCCATCCTGCGAGGTGGGGAAGGAGATTTATATGAGCGTAGCCCTGTCCGCACAGGACATTTCACGTGCGTTGACTCGCATTTCCCATGAGATCTTAGAAAAGAATCATGGCTCTTCAGAAATCACTGTCCTAGGCATCCCAACTCGTGGTGCTCACTTAGCTGCACGCATCGCAGCGATTATGAGTTCGATTGAGGGTAAAGAGATAGCCCATGGAACTTTAGATATCACTTTGTATAGAGATGATCTGCGTCTTCGTGCACCCCGGGCAATCATGCCTACTTCTATCCCACCGATTGGAATTCAAGGAAGAGATGTCATTTTGATTGATGATGTCTTGTACTCGGGTCGAACGATACGAGCAGCGTTAGATGCACTCGGAGAAGTAGGGCGCCCTCGCACTGTGCAGTTGGCTGTCCTTGTCGATAGAGGCCATCGTCAACTACCGATACGAGCAGATTATGTTGGAAAAAACTTACCAACTTCAGAAAAGCAATCAGTCAAGGTTTCACTGACTGAAATAGATGGCGTCGATGAAGTAGTAATTGAAGGGGTGGCAAACTAATGCGCCATCTCCTCTCCATCAACGATCTCACCCCATCTGATGCAATCGGAATCCTTGATACAGCAACAGAGTTAGCGCGCATCAATGATGGGCAAGTCAAAAAGCTCCCAACATTGCGTGGTCGAACAATCGTTAATCTCTTTGCTGAGGACTCCACACGAACAAGAATCTCTTTCGAAGCTGCAGCCAAACGCCTTTCAGCCGATGTCATTAACTTTTCAGCCAAAGGTTCAAGTTTGAGTAAGGGTGAATCTCTTAAAGACACAGCTCAAACTTTGCAAGCAATGGGCGCAGATGCTGTGGTCATTCGTCACTCAGCATCTGGTGCAGCCCAACGTTTAGCAGATCTTGAATGGATGTCAGGAAGTGTGATTAATGCAGGAGATGGAACACATGAGCATCCAAGTCAAGCATTACTTGATGCTTTCACAATTCGTAAACATCTTGGAAAGGGTGCAAGTGGTCTGAAGGGATTGAGAATTGCAATCGTGGGAGATATTCTGCACTCTCGTGTTGCGCGTTCAAATGTGTTGCTTCTGTCAATGCTCGGTGCTGATGTTGTGTTAGTTGCACCGCCCACTTTGCTACCTGTTGGTGTTGAGAGCTGGCCAGCAACAATCTCATATGACTTTGATTCAGTAATTCCAAACGTGGATGCAATCATGATGCTGCGTGTTCAACAGGAGCGGATGAGTGATCTCTTCTTTCCCAACTCACGAGAGTATTCACGCTACTTCGGACTCAATTCCGAGCGAATGTCGGCAATGGCAAAACATGCCATCGTCATGCACCCGGGTCCGATGAATCGTGGATTGGAAATCGCCGCGGATGTTGCAGATAGTGCGCGATCAGTAATAGTTGAACAGGTAACTAATGGAGTAAATGTGCGCATGGCCATTTTGTATGTCTTACTTGCTGGTGGACCTTTAGAAGTAGGGAGCAATTAATGAGCGCGCAACGTTTCTTACTAAAGGATGGCAAAGTACTAGGAGCGGCAAGCTCTGATCTCTTGATTAGCAATAGTCGAATCGAAGCAATCTCTCCATCAATTTCAGATGAAACGGCAACTGTCATCGATCTCAAAGGCAGCGTGGTTTTGCCCGGCCTAGTCGATCTTCACACTCACTTGCGTGAGCCTGGACGCGAAGATAGTGAAACTGTTACAAGTGCTAGCAGAGCAGGAGCAAAGGGTGGATTCACAGCACTCTCTGCAATGGCTAACACTTCACCTGTTGCCGATACTGCGGGAGTGGTCGAACAGGTTTATCGTTTAGGACAAGAAGCAGGTTTAGTAGATGTATTTCCTATTGGAGCTGTCACCCAAGGACTCAAAGGAGAGCAACTCTCTGAAATAGGAGCGATGGCTGACTCAGTTGCCCGCGTTCGAGTCTTTAGTGATGATGGCAACTGTGTCTTTGATCCTTTAGTAATGCGAAGAGCCTTGGAATACATCAAGAAGTTTGATGGCGTAATTGCCCAACATGCTCAAGAGCCGAGATTAACCGTTGGTTCACAGATGAATGAGGGAATTA
>JAGWYO010000055.1 GCA_018969355.1 Actinomycetales bacterium | reverse complement strand
CCAGCCATCGTTAAAGAATTTGATTAACGGAGATTTAGCGGTGACAACCGATTTTCGTGATGTTTACTCAACTTTAATTGAAAAGGTTCTTCAATCTCCACCTGATCAAGTCTTGGGAAGATGGAGTGGTCGCACTCAATTCATGCGGGTTTAATCTTCCTTATACACAATGACATTGCTTTGCTTTTTAGTTTTTTGAGCAATTGTTGGGTTTTCAGCAAGGAGTGCGTTTACTTCGATACGTAACTTGGCAACTTCGAGCGCCATATTGGCCATCGCAGTTTCGAGTTCAATAATGCGTTTGATGCCTGCGTGGTTAATGCCCTCGCCGACAAGTCGTTGTACCATGCGAAGCGATGCAATATCGCGCAGTGAATACCGGCGGTTGCGTCCGATTGTCCGAGTTGGTGAAACTAAACCTAAGCGATCATATTGGCGCAGCGTTTGTGGATGTAAACCTGATAGCTCGGCAGCAACTGAGATGACATAAAGCCCGGCATCATCATCGGGATGTTCTTCATTTGATAGTTCGCGCTTTGGTAGATCTTCGCTCATATGCGCGCCTTAGTAAAAAATTCTGCACGGACATCATCGCTGGCAGTTTCTTTGGCAAAAGTTTTAATTGCATCCAGCGCTTTTCCTTCAAGGCGTCGTGGCACCTGCACTTCAATGGTGATTAATAAATCTCCAGTGACTGCGCCTTTTTTAATACCGCGACCTTTAACGCGAAGTACGCGACCAGTGGGTGTTCCAGCAGCAAGACGAACAGTGACATCATCGCCAGCAAGTGTGGGAACTTTTAGATCCGCACCGAGTGCTGCCTCTGCAAATGTGACAGGAAGTGTGAGCAATAAGTTTTCACCTTTACGCGAAAAAATAGTGTGGGGCTTTACATGTAGCTCGATAAAAAGATCTCCGGGGCCAGCCTCACCTGGTGCGCCTTTTCCTTTAACGCGAATCTTGGCGCCATCGTTAACGCCAGCTGGTACGCGTGCAGAAATATTTTGTGGCCCGTTGCCATCGCTATTTAAACGCAGATCTAAAGTCGTACCAAAGACAGATTCCTTAAAGGTAATTGTTGCTTCAGTTTGTAAATCCGCACCTTTACGTGGACCCCGTCGCATTCCGCCGCCAAATAAATTTGCAAAGATATCTTGCGGATTGCCACCGCCAAAGAGATCAGAGAAATCTCCGCCTTGAAACCCACCGCCTGTTGGTGCGCGAAAACCACCACGTTCGAACATGGCGCGCGCTTCATCGTATTCGGCACGCTTTTTAGAATCCGACAAAATGTCGTAAGCCTCAGAGACCGCTTTGAATTTCTCTTCGCGAGCCGGATCCCCTTGGTTTTTATCAGGGTGCAGATCTTTAGCTTTCAAACGGTAGGCGCTTTTTATTTCAGTCTGACTCGCCGTAGGCGATACACCAAGTACTTGATAGAAATCTTTTTCGTATAAATCTTTAGCTGCCACTGTTATTCACCTACAGGTTCAGCAACAGCTTCAGGTGTGGGGGCCGCTTCGGGTTCAGTGACAGCAACGCGTGCAGGGCGCAAGATACGTTCTTTATATTTATATCCGGGTTGCAAAATCTTGGTTGCAGTTGCGGTAGCGACATCACTGGATGTGTCGTGCATCAGCGCTTCATGAATTTGTGGATCAAAAGCTTCGCCTTCAGTTCCATATTTTTCTAGACCGAGGCGGTTTGTAATTGCAATCAATTGATCTGCAACTGCTTTAAATCCACCCGTTAACTCATTATGTGATGCAGCGCGATCGATGTCATCGAGTGTTGCTAGAAGTTCGGTCAGAACCAAACCAATAGCAAGCTCGTGCGCAACGGCGCGGTCGCGCTCGACCCGTTTTCGATAGTTAGCGTATTCCGCTTGTAATCGCTGTAAATCAGCAGTGAGCGCTGCCACCGGGTCAGGTGCCTGATCCGGTGCAGCCTCTGCTACTTCTTCAACAACAGGAGTCGCGTTTTCCTCGACTTGCTCTGTTGATTCCATTACTTACTCTCTTCCGCATCAATAACTTCTGCATCTTCAACGCCATCATCACTTGATGGTGCGCCTTCTGCTTGTGCAGATGCACTTGCATACATCAAAGCACCGAGCGCTTGAGAGATAGTCGAAACTTTTTCAGTGTTTGACTTGATTGCATCAAAGTTTGCGCCACCAAGTGAAGTCTTCAACTCTGCAAGCGCATCGTCGAGCTCCTTCTTCTTAGTTGCAGCTTCACCATCGGTGAACTTATCTGCATTCTCGGTGAGGAATTTTTCAGTCTGGTAGACAAGTGAGTCTCCGGTATTGCGGATCTCTGCTTCTTCACGACGCTGCTTATCTTCATTAGCGTGTGCTTCAGCATCTGCCATCATTCGATCAATCTCTTCCTTAGAAAGAGCAGATCCACCAGTGATGGTCATACCTTGTTCTTTTCCAGTTGCTAGATCTTTTGCAGATACATGCACGATTCCGTTGGCATCAATATCGAAAGTAACTTCGATCTGTGGGACTCCGCGTGGAGCTGGTGCGATACCAGTGAGCTCAAACATGCCGAGCTTCTTGTTATAGGCAGCCATCTCGCGTTCACCCTGATATGCCTGAATCTGTACTGCTGGCTGATTGTCGTCAGCAGTTGTAAAGATTTCAGAACGCTTGGTTGGGATAGTGGTGTTACGTTCGATGAGTTTGGTCATCACGCCACCCTTAGTTTCAATACCAAGTGAAAGCGGTGTAACGTCAAGGAGAAGAACATCTTTTACTTCACCCTTCAAAACACCAGCTTGAAGCGATGCACCAACTGCAACGACTTCATCAGGGTTTACGCCCTTATTTGGCTCTTTTCCGCCGGTGAGTTCGCGTACCAAGTCAACAACTGCAGGCATACGAGTTGATCCACCAACAAGAACAACGGATTGAATCTTGCTAATTGGAATACCAGCATCTTTGAGCACTGCTTGGAATGGCTTCTTGCAACGTTCGAGCAAATCAGCAGTCATTGCTTGGAACTGTGCCCGAGTAATTGTTTCATCCAAAAAGAGAGGATTCTTTTCGGTATCAACAGTGATATATGGCAAGTTGATGGTTGCTGATTGTGAAGATGAGAGTTCGATCTTCGCTTTTTCAGCAGCTTCACGAATACGCTGCATCGCCATCTTATCTTTGGTGAGATCAATTCCATTTGATGTTCCAAATGTCTTAACGAGGTGATCAACAAGTGCTTGATCCCAGTCATCTCCACCAAGGTGGTTATCACCATTAGTTGCCTTTACTTCAACAACGCCGTCGCCGATTTCAAGAAGTGAAACGTCAAATGTTCCACCACCAAGGTCGAAGACGAGAATAGTTTGTTCTTTATCTGCTTTATCTAAACCATATGCAAGCGCTGCTGCAGTTGGTTCATTGATAATACGAAGCACATTAAGTCCAGCAATTTCACCAGCTTCTTTTGTTGCTTGACGTTGTGCATCATTAAAGTATGCAGGCACTGTAATAACTGCATCAGTTACGGTTTCGCCAAGATATGACTCGGCATCGCGCTTTAACTTCTGCAGAACACGTGCTGAAATTTCTTGTGGTGTGTACTTCTTACCGTCGATATCCATCGTCCAGTTAGTACCCATGTGACGCTTCACAGAACGGATAGTGCGTTCTACGTTTGTCACTGATTGACGCTTAGCAACTTCACCAACCAGAACT
>JAGWYO010000054.1 GCA_018969355.1 Actinomycetales bacterium | reverse complement strand
CTAAAACGAGTACTAACTTACTCTTGAGTGAAGTTGTAGCCACCGCTGGCCTGATTCTTGTCATCCAACTCGTTGGCGCACAGAAAAAAGGCAGATATATCCCACTTGCTGTGGCTGGTTGGATTGGCTCTGCCTATTTCTTCACCTCATCGACAACCTTTGCTAACCCTGCCGTAACCTTTGCGCGTTCTTTGAGCGATACATTCGCTGGTATCGAGATGTCATCGGTTCCAGGATTTGTTATTGCCCAGCTCATTGGTGCACTTATCGGACTTGGACTAGCCAAGGGATTAGGCAGTGCACGCTAAAGCAACTGTTCTCTTTGTCTGTGTTCATAACGCTGGCCGTTCACAAATGGCAGCTGGTTTTATGAAGGAGTTAGGACAAGATCGTGTGGAAGTTCTCTCTGCTGGCTCTGCGCCCAAGGATTCAATTAACCCGGTAGCTATTGCAGCAATGGCAGAACTTGGCATAGATATTGCCAATAACGTTCCAAAAATTCTCACACCAGAGGCAGTTCAAGCATCCGATGCAGTGATAACTATGGGATGCGGAGATGCGTGTCCCTTCTATCCAGGCAAGCGTTATGAAGATTGGGTTTTAGATGATCCAGCAGGCCAGGGGATTGAATCAGTGCGGGTGATTCGGGATGAAATCAAGAAGCGTGTTAAAACTCTGCTTGCAGAACTACTTGCTTAAGAAAGTAAGAATTTAGCTCCAGCAATGAGTAAGACACAGCCTAAAGCCCGCTTGACTCCCACTGATGAGAATCTTTTGATTCCAAAACGTGTGCCGATAAATGCTCCGAGTAAGACGGCCACTAAAAACACAGGTAGTTGACTTGGCAGTGATGATGTTGATTGAAAATTACCTAGCAAACCCGCTACTGAGTTAACGAAGATAAAAGCAGCAACAGTTCCACTGGCCTGCTTAACACCCACCCACCCCAACCAAATAATGAGGGGAGAGAGGAAGATGCCGCCTCCTGTGCCAGTTATTCCAGAGAGTAAACCAACGCATGCACCCATAAAGACAGCCAGAGGCTTATTTACTTCTCTATGGGCCTTATCGCTGTGCAGCGCCTGCACAATGAATCTCACACCAGAGAGAAGTAGAAGCACGCCGATAATTGGCTTATAGATATGACTAGGTAGGTTCATGTGACCGCCAATATAGGCCGCAGGAACTGAACCCAGACTTAAAAACAAAAACAGTTTTCTATGGAAGAGATTGCTTTTGATATAGCGGATGGCTGTAAAAGAGGAGACAAAGATGTTAAGAGTAAGCGCCGTAGGTTTAATTACCACAGGAGGAAGATCAAAGAGGGTCATAACGGCTATATAGGCAGATGCACCTGCATGGCCCACGGATGTATAAAGAATCGCGCCAAGAAATAGGCATCCTGCAATTAAAAGCGTGTGTGCTTCAAACACTAATTAACCACTTTCACAATCTGGGCACTGAGCCATCTGCGAAGGTTGTATGCATCATCGACCATGAATCCATGACCAAAGAAGCCATGGATCATTCCTGGATACTCTTTGAGCACGACCGGGACTCCAGCCTTTTCTAGCGCAGTTGCGTAGTTAGCGCCATCATCGCGCAAGACATCATGTTCAGCCAGTGCGATGATGGCTGGTGCAACATTATTAAATCTTGTTGCTCGTGCCGGTACTGCATATTTGTTGTTCATATCCGTTTGTGGGACGTAGTTGTTCCAGCACCACTGCATTCCAACGCTCTCTAAACCAAAACCAATTTCATGGGCAAGGTATGACTGTGATTGATAATTGGTATCTAGACAAGGATAGATAAGCATTTGATAAGCAAGTTTGACATCACCTGTATCAGCAGCTTTGAGTGCAACTGCTGCAGCTAAATTACCACCCGCGCTGTCTCCTCCCACGCCAATCTTTGTTGGATCAATTCCAAAGCGCGCTGCATTCTTTGCCACCCAAAGCAGACCTGCATAGCAATCATCAAAAGGTGTTGGGAAGGGATGCTCGGGTGCTTTTTGATAGTTAATCCCAATGACTACAAAGCCAGTCTCTGCTGCGATGTTTGACATTTGCGGTGCATAGCGAAGCGTCCAACTAAAGACCCAACCACCGCCATGGAAATAAACAAGTGCGGGTGCATTGGGTTTAACGTTCTTAGGTCGATAGATCACTGCATGCAGATCTGCTGTGGGAGAAGTGAAGTACGTATGTTCGGTGTTGACATCATCTGACAGAGGACCTGCATACTTTAAGTAATCAGCAGCATCTGCTCGTCGCTCCTCTAGCGTGGCATCAACTGGCAAAGGATTATTAATTGCTGTGTATTCAAGGAAGGCTTTAGCCTGTGGGTGCAAGGTCATGGGCGCAAGGATAATCTAAATCACAGGGGCTATCACTCACTGCTCTAGCTATAGGCTCTCTTCAGGAGCCTGGCCCAAGTATTTTTAAGCTATGAAACGTAAAGCCGCTCTTTTTATACTCATTGCAACATTCATAATGGGCGTTAAATCACCTGCCTATTCCGAGGAGAGCGCACCAACTCGAGCCGAAGAAGTTGCAACTCTGCAAATAACATACAAAGCCACTTTTGATACACAGTATGCCCGATTCTTAGCCTTAAAACCTAAGTTGGTTAATGATTCATCCTCAACCTCAATTCTTAAAGCGGCAATTATTGATTTCTTAGAGGTCAGAGGGATGATTGAGAGAAGTTTGCTCGATCCTGCCACAGAGGTTGCATCCACAAAGGCCTATGCAGAAGAAGAGTTTGGTGAGTTTGAAGTGACGTTAGGCCAACTTGAATACGTAGCTGCTAAGAATAAGACAATTACCTGTGTGAAGGCTAAGACGGTGAAGAAAGTTGCAGCTTTGAAGCCTGTGTGTCCCAAGGGCTATACTAAAAAATAGTGACAGGGCTGTAGACTTCACGCATGTCTATAGCCCACCATGTATACACCGCCGTTGACTGCGCCCACCCAGCATCTCTTGCCCGTTTCTATGCAGAGATCACTGGTTGGGAAGTAGGAGAGCTAGATGGTTCTGAAGATACAGTGGAATGGGTAGATCTATTTCATAAAGGTGTGCGCATGATGGCTTTCCAAAAAGTTGCCCACTACATCCCACCCACCTGGCCAGAAGGTCCAATCCCACAACAACTCCATTTTGATTTTCATGTCCTAGATTTAGATAGTGGTGAGAGCAAAGTATTGGCACTTGGTGCCACCAAGCATGCCGTGCAACCAGGCAGAAACTTTAGAGTTTATGTAGACCCAGAAGGACACCCATTTTGTTTAGTAAAGAATCCCCAATAGAGCCATGTGGTTAAATAAGAAAATCAAAGGCTTGTTCACTAAGAAACCCCGAAATAGTCAATCTGAAAACCGCCTAGATCCCAACGATAATCAATATCGCAGAATGATATTTGGTATGAAGGCAGCTGGTGGAATTAATGGCCAGTTAATGCGTAGAGCGGCAAACTTCACCAACCCAACGCCGTTGGATGAAGAAGAGATGTAGCGCAAGCACAAGGACTAGTCCGGCAAATCTACTCACACAGAATTTCTTTCAACAATAGATGGTGCTAAAGGGACTACTTCTTGAATTGACTTACATAAGTGGGTGGTGAGGGACTCGAACCCCCGACCCGGTGATTAAGAGTCACCTGCTCTACCAACTGAGCTAACCACCCAAGCATCCAGGCGCCGGAAACGCTTGAATGCAGGTGGAAACCTATCAG
>JAGWYO010000022.1 GCA_018969355.1 Actinomycetales bacterium | reverse complement strand
CTTGGCGCCGCTTCTAACTCTTTTAAAACGGCATCAATGTAGTCATTGCTAACGATTTCTAGCGTTGCACCATCTTGGAGTTCTGATGGGGTGTAAGTATTGAAATCACAGTAGCCGCAGCGCTTTATGCAGTACGGGATATGAACATAGAAACTTAAATGCTGCATGGATATTGATTCAACTTTTCTCCGTAGACAATACCCACATCTTACTTACTTTTGATGCAATTACATGTGAGTTCTTTAGCCAAAGGCCCTTATTGGCCGAACCGAGCCGGCTGAAGTCTCATCACTGGTGTAGTTAGTTCCACCAAAAATAATTTGATCCCAATCTCCGTAAATTGGGGCAAGTGTTGAGCTCCAATAAGAACTAATAGAAAAGTCAGCGATTACAGCAGAATTCTTCAGCATCTCTGACAATTCATCTTGAGATGGCAAGTACCAATCAGTTTTTCCACCACCGCGATAACTGCGCACAGAGTTTGCTATTCCAGTCACGCAAGTTGAAAGCATAAGTTCGGTATTGGTTTTTCCGGAACCAATTTTGGAAGAGTTCTTCTTAACTGCCTCTGGCTCATTAAAAAATGCTGCAAGCAGAGAGTTACTGGTGGTGCACCATGGTTGGTAAGGATCCACATAATCTCCTGCCCAATTAGCAGGTGCTACCTCCAGATACTGTCCCCATGGTTGTGGGGTTGATGCAACATAGAAAACGATTCCTCCACCGGGGCCTATATTTCCAACAACACACTTTCCATTAGTTGGACATTGCAAAAGAGTTGCTCGATAAGCGGCGGCTTTTTCTGCTGCTAACTTCATAGCTGCAGCACGCTCAGCTGCTAATTTCTCTGCAACGGCATTATCAACTGTTGGTTTTGGTGTGGGCGTAGGTGTTGGTGTTGGTGTGGGCGTAGGTGTGGGCGTAGGTGTTGGTGTTGGTGTGGATGAAATCAATTGAACTCGGAATCCAACGCCTGGTGCTGATGAAAACAGTGGTGCACCATCGGCTTTAACACGAACAGTCCATGGTTTTGGCAGTGCAGCATTAGCTTTGAGCTTGAGAAATTGAGCAAAGAATCCTTTACTGCCCAGCACTTTGCTGCATAAGACTGCGATGGCATGTATCTCATATCTTCCCTTGGGAAAACTTGTGCCGACAATTACTGCATTTTTAGTCACTTCGTATGTGCCACAACGAAGACCCTGAGGGCCAGCGGCATATGTTGTGGTCAAAGGCGTAAAAGAAGCAAGAATCACTGAGACTATGAGCAACAATCTCACGATAACTCTCATGGGCAAAGGATAAGACTGCTCAATTTCAATTGGAAGAGCCAGATGAGCTTTTGAGTTAACTCTTTCGAGCAGCCTTGACCTTTTCAATATCTGCATCAGTCGCAAGTGCTGCTACGAAAGCCTCTTGTGGGACTTCAACGCGTCCCACCATCTTCATGCGCTTCTTACCTTCTTTTTGCTTCTCCAATAGCTTACGTTTACGCGAGATATCTCCGCCATAACACTTAGCCAAAACATCTTTACGGATAGCACGGATACTTTCGCGGGCGATAATGCGAGAACCAATTGCCGCCTGAATAGGAACTTCAAACTGCTGGCGTGGGATTAATTCGCGCAGTTTGCCAGTCATCATCACACCATAGGCATAAGCCTTATCGCGGTGAACGATCGCACTGAACGCATCGACTGCTTCACCTTGTAGCAAAATATCAACTTTCACCAAATTACCTTCAGCTTCCCCCTTTTCCTCATAATCAAGGGAGGCATAACCCTTAGTGCGAGATTTAAGTTGATCAAAGAAGTCAAAGACAATTTCAGCAAGTGGTAAGTCATAACGGATTTCAACTCGTTCTTCTGAGATGTAATCCATGCCAAGCAAAATTCCGCGGCGCTCTTGGCATAGCTCCATAATTGTTCCAATAAATTCAGATGGTGCCAGAATCGTTGATTTGACAATAGGTTCAAACACAGTTGCGACTTTGCCTTCAGGAAACTCAGATGGGTTTGTAACTCGAATCTCTTTACCATCATCCATCACAACGTTATAAACAACATTTGGCGCAGTTGAAATCAAATTAAGTTTGTGTTCACGCTCTAGTCGCTCACGCACAATTTCCATATGGAGTAGCCCAAGGAAACCACAGCGGAAACCAAAACCTAGAGCAGCAGAACTCTCGGGTTCATAAACAAGTGCTGCATCATTGAGCTGTAATTTATCGAGTGCTTCACGCAGCACAGGAAAATCTGCACCATCAAGGGGAAAGAGCCCGGAGAAAACCATGGGCTTGGGATCTTTATATCCAGCAAGTGCTGTCTTCGTTGGGTTGGAATAAGTGGTAATCGTGTCACCCACTCGTGATTGGCGCACATCCTTAACACCAGTAATTAAATACCCTACTTCTCCAACACCAAGGCCTTTGGAGGCAAGTGGCTCGGGTGAAATGACGCCAACTTCTAGGGCTTCATGTCGAACACCGGTTGAAAACATTTGAATCTGTTCGCGTGGTGATAAGTGACCATCAATCACACGAACATACGTAACAACACCGCGATAAGCATCATAAACAGAGTCAAAGATAAGTGCGCGGGCAGGTGCGCTTGCATCTCCAACAGGTGCTGGGATTTGAGCAATGATTTGATCGAGTAGCTCTGCAACACCATCTCCAGTCTTACCTGAAACGCGCAAGCAATCCTCTGGCTGACAACCAATGAGCTTTGCTAACTCGGCAGCAAACTTTTCAGGTTGTGCGTTAGGAAGATCGATTTTGTTGAGCACAGGAATAATCGTCAGATTGTTTTCCATCGCTAAATAAAGATTTGCCAAAGTCTGAGCTTCAATTCCCTGTGCACAATCCACAAGAAGAACTGCACCTTCACATGCAGCAAGTGAGCGGGAGACTTCATAGGTGAAGTCAACGTGACCAGGTGTGTCAATCATGTTCAGGATGTATTCCTGACCATCGATTCCACTGCGCCATGGCAGACGAACTGCTTGAGATTTGATTGTGATTCCGCGTTCGCGTTCGATATCCATACGATCGAGATACTGCGCACGCATGTTGCGCGCCTCTACCACTTCGGTGATTCCCAACATGCGATCGGCAAGAGTTGACTTACCGTGATCAATGTGGGCGATGATGCAGAAGTTACGTATCTGCGCCGGATTAGTTGCTGCTGGTTGTGGCGCCTTAGCAAGTGAAATTGCAGGCATGAACCTAGCCTCGCTTTAAGATCGAAGAAGAATTAACGTGCGCCGGCTTTAGCAGCTGCCTTAGCCATTGATGACTTCTTATTTGCTGCAGTGTTCTTGTGAAGAACACCCTTTTGAACAGCAACGTCGAGAGCCTGTGACGCTGTGCGAAGTTCAGTGGTGATTGCAGCTGAATCTCCTGCGCTAACTGCTTCACGGAATTTACGGACAGCGGTCTTGATAGATGAGCCCACAGACTTATTACGAAGGCGTGCCTTCTCGTTGGTCTTAATACGCTTAATCTGAGACTTGATATTTGCCACGTGCGTAGTACTCCGAACTTCTAGGTGTGTAGTGAAGGCTAAAGGTTACCTGTTAGGGCCCGAAGGCTCAAATCAAGCGGTAATGATGCCCGATGAGGCTGCTCGGCGGCGCTTTCGCCCACCAGCTGGCTTAGTCTGAACTGAAGGTTGCTCATCATTTAACGATTCATGGAACTCATGCTCGGTGGCATCTTTTTCCTCTGCATCTTCATGTTGAGATGATGGAACATCAAGTTGTGGCATGGGTGCCTTCATCTTCACAGGCTCCATATGAATATGAATTCCGCGGCCGCCACATGAATCACATGTTGTTGAGAAAGCTTCAATAAGTCCCTGTCCAACGCGCTTGCGTGTCATTTGAACAAGACCTAAAGAAGTAACTTCTGCAACCTGGTGCTTGGTGCGATCTCGGCCCAAACATTCAACAAGTCGTCGCAACACCATCTCGCGGTTTGATTCTAAAATCATATCGATGAAGTCGATTACAACAATTCCACCTAAGTCTCGAAGACGAAGTTGCCGGGCGATTTCTTCAGCTGCTTCTAAGTTATTTTTAGTAACAGTCTCTTCAAGGTTTCCGCCCTTACCAATGAATTTACCTGTATTAACATCGATAACAATCATTGCTTCAGTGCGATCGATAACAAGTGAGCCACCTGAAGGAAGATAAACCTTGCGATCAAATGCCTTGGCAAGCTGCTCTTCAACTCTAAAGTCTGCAAAGAGATCGCCGGTGCCTGTGTATTTTTCAATCTTTGTTGTTAACTCTGGGGCGATAAAGCCAAGATAACTTGTAACTTCATCCCAAGCGGTTGCTCCTTGAACAGTGAGTTTGCGGAAATCCTCATTGAAGATATCGCGAATAACACGGACAGCAAGATCAGGTTCTTGATAGAGAGCCACAGGTGGACTGAAGTTTGAGTTCTGAGTTTTGGCATAGATGTCTTCCCATTGCGCCTTAAGACGTGCGACATCACTGGTTAAATCCTCTTCACTTACGCCCTCAGCAGCTGTGCGCACAATCACGCCTGCTTCTTCTGGGATTAAGTTCTTCAAAATAGCCTTCAGACGTATGCGCTCAGTTTCAGGCAGGCGCTTTGAAATACCAGACATTGCACCACCTGGGACATAGACAACATAGCGTCCTGGCAATGAAATTTGGCTAGTTAAGCGAGCACCCTTTTGACCGATGGGATCTTTTGTAACCTGAACTAAAACTGGCTGACCAGTCTTTAATACAGTTTCAATTTTGCGAGGTTCAGATTCAGAAATTCCTGCTGCATCCCAGTTAACTTCACCGGCATACAACACAGCGTTACGGCCCTTTCCAATATCAACGAAGGCTGCTTCCATAGAAGGAAGAACATTTTGAACCCGGCCCAAATACACGTTTCCAACGTATGAAACATTGCTATTGCGGTTCACATAGTGCTCAACCATGATGCCATCTTCAATAACAGCGATCTGTGTTCGATCTGCAATCTGGCGAACAAGCATCTCGCGATCAACATTTTCGCGACGTGCTAGGAATTCTGCCTCAGTAATAACTGTTGAACGTTTGCGATATGGCTCGCGGTATTCAGAGCGAGCGCCACGCTCATTGCGATCACGACGACCACCACGGCGATCATGGCGATCTGGACGTTCAGTGCGAGCAGGACGAACTGGGCGTTCACGAACTTCACGGACCTTTACAACTGTGACAACACCATCTTCATCAATTACTTCACCTGGTATGACACCTTGCGCATCTGCTGCTGCCCGACGGCGACGGCGACGGCGATGTGTTGTTCCATCGCTCTCGGTGCTTGCTGGGCCAGCCTCTACTGTCGAATCTTCATTCATTGCACTCTCTGCGCCAGGCTTGCGACGACCACGGCCACCACGACGACGGCGGCGGTTGCGATCTAATCGATCGGCGCTCTCTGCAACTGGTGCATCTGCTACATCAGCCTCTTTCGCTTCTGCTTTCTTGCGCACAGCCTTTGCTACTGGCTTATCTGGGGCTGCTTGAAATACTGGAACCGGGATAGCTGCTTTTTTGCGGGTAGCTTTCTTCGGCTCATCTGTAGTTACATCAGTAACGCTTCCTTCAGCTTTAGCTGAAGTTTTCTTCACCGCACGCTTGCGCGGTCTTTTAGGCTCAATAGCCATGGCACCAAATCCTCTATGCGTCTTTTAGAACGCTCATCTTGTTAAAAAATCCCTGTTTGAGGTTTTTCTCACCTGTTCGCGCTGGGCTTTTACCGCGATGGATTCGCGAGCCGCGCTGAACTACGTCTGATAAGTATGGCAGATGGGGGCCTAATTGCCTATTTCAACCCCTGGAGCGAGCGTGAACATTCTGCAATAGGCCAAAGCCGATTAAGGTGGCAAACATCGATGAGCCACCATAGGAGATAAAGGGTAGTGGCACACCCGTCATCGGCATGAGCCCTAGCGTCATTCCAATGTTTTCAAAGATTTGAAATGCAAACCATGCAATTACCCCCGTTGTGACTAGGCGCCCAAAGGGATCACTGGTTCTTCGAGCGATAGCAAATGCACGCATGAGCATAATCAAATACAGCAGCACAATTAAACCACTACCCAGAAAACCTAACTCCTCACCTGCAACAGTGAAAATAAAATCTGTCTGCTGTTCTGGCACAAAGCGGCCATTAGTTTGTGGACCATTAAATAATCCAGTTCCAATTAATCCCCCAGACCCAACGGTGATGCGAGCTTGGCGCAGTTGATAGCCAGTTCCCTGTGTATCAACTGTTGGATCAACAAAAGTTTGCAAACGCTTAATCTGGTAATCACTAATTACTCCAGTTTTAGTGGCAACTACCGCCCCTAAAACTGCAATCAGTAATAGCGCCACAACCCATTTAGTAGGAGAGCCCGACACAGCGATGATTGTTACAACAGATGCAGAGATAATAAAGACCGTTCCCATATCCGGTTGTATCAAAATAAAAATGACTGGAATTGCTGCAACAGCCAGGGCTTGGAGAACATCCCTGGAAGTTGGTTCATCACTATCGTGAGTGCGCTCAGATAAAATCATGGACATACCAATGATGATGGATATTTTTGCTAACTCTGCTGGCTGAATTTGAAAACCACCAGGCAGAGCAATCCACGCTTTAGCGCCGTTAACTTCACTGCCTAAACCTGGAATTAATACAATTATTAATCCAATGACACCTAAGCCCCACACAATGGGCGTGTAGGCGCGCAGTAATCGATAGTCAATAACCGTTGTGCCATAGGCTAGAAACGCACCAATAGCGATATTAATAATATGGCGCTTTAAGTAATACTGCGGATCTAAACCATTACGTGCATACCAATCACGAGTTGCGGCATAGACCAGCAATGTGCCAATAACTAAGAGCGCAGCAACTGCTGCAGTTAATACAGGATCAAAACCATGAAATATCGATCTTCGTGGCCGGCGATAGAGGCGTTGACGTGCAGATATGTGGCTCATGGTCCCTCCTTAGGTTTAGTAGCAGGTGAGATCTTTGGCAATGTTGTTGGAGGCTTTCCATTGAAAAACAGGGCTGCTCCCGGAATAACTTTATTACCTTTAACACCAAAAATTGCTTCATAGATATGCCGCACTCCCACACCAGACGTTGATGCACCAAATCCGCCTTGACCTACCATCATGACAACTGCAAAGCGTGGATTCTTGCTTGGTGCAAAGGATGCAAACCAAGATGTGTCATCTTTTTGCGTGCCATTTGGGTTTCGACCAAATACTTGGCCCGTTCCTGTTTTTCCACTGACTTCAATTGGGAAACCTGAGAAAACTCCAGCACCAGTTCCACTCACAACTACCTCACGCAGAGCACCTTGTAAGAATTTAATCGTTGAAGGCGCGGTGTTAAGAGTTCCTAACTTCTTTGGCTCAATTGCCTTAATGAGTGTTCCGTCTGTCTTGACAATCGCCTTACCCACACTCGCTTGCCAGATTGTTCCGCCGTTACCGATAGCTGCATACATCTGTGTTAATTTCAGTGGAGTCAGCACTGTCTCACCTTGACCAATAGCAAAGTTTACTGCATCACCGGCACGGACCTTATCACCATCGACGCAGTTTTCAGCAGCTAGCTGAATGAGAAATGGAGTCTGCTGAGCTTTAGTAGCACGGGTTTTATAGTTGCAATAGAAATCTTTGTTCTGAGCAAACCAACTCTTTTTATAGTTTCGATCTGCTAAACGTGAAGTTGATTCAGAGGGCAAGTCGATACCTACTTTTTGAGCGATATGAAAAGTTTGCGCCGCTTTGAAGAAGTAGTCATTAGGGTTCTCTTTTGGTCGCAAACCGCCATCGCGCAGCCACTCATCAAAGGCTATTTTGTACCAAAGAGTGTCACATGAGACTGCAATGGCTTTCTTTAAACTCATACGCCCCTGATCTCTGCTATCAAAGTTTTGGAATGCACGTGTACCCACTTGCACCTCTGAAGGGCAGTTATAAGTGGCATTGAGGTCGTATCCTGCCGCAGCAGCTGCTACAACAGAGACTGATTTAAAAGTTGAAGCTGGTGCAAATAATCCTTGAAGTGCACGGTTGAGTGCAGGTACAGCCTTCTTCTCACTAAATAAATCCGATGCCTGCTCAACAGTTAAACCTTTTTCAAAAGCGTTGGGGTCATAAGTGGGATATGAGGCTAGGGCTAAAATGCGCCCAGTTCTGATATCCATAACAACGGCTGCCCCTGAATCAGAGGTGTAACCATTTGCTCGTCCACGTTTGACCGCATCTGCTAAAGCTTGCTCTGCCGCGGCTTGTAATCTCACATCCAAACTCGTTACTAAATGATCTCCTGGTATTGGCTTTGTGTTCTGACTCTCGCGAGTAATCGCCTCTTTGCGATCAACAATAAGAGTTCTAATGCCTGGAACTCCACGTAGATAGGGATCATATTCAATTTCAAGTCCAGCTTTGCCAATTGACTCACTTCTAAAATATTGCTTGCCTGCATCTTTTGTTAAATCATCTTCAGTTAAAGGACCCACATAACCAAGAACATGTGCAGCGTTGACTCCTGCTAAAGATGGGTAACTACGGATTGATATTGGTTGTGCATCCACGCCTGGAAATTGATCGGGGCGTTCAACTATCTGTAGAGCAATATCGGGATCTGCTTCTTTTGTAATGGGAATAGGTTGATACCGTGAACCAGTCCAGCAACCTGCACGTTGGCCACTAGGCAGTTCTCCACACAGGCGAGTATTTGTGTACACATCGTTGTAATTGAGTTTGAGCAGCGTTGCAAGTCGCTGCATGACCGCCACGCCTTTATCTGGCTGCTTATCAATTTCAATGCGATCAATGGTGATTGCTAATCCAACCTTATTGAGCGCCAATGGCACGCCAAATGCATCAACAATTAATCCACGATTGGCCGGTGCCACAACGTCACGGCTTTGAATACTCAACGCCGCATCACGGTATTTTGGACCTGCAGCGATCTGTAGATAAAACAAACGTCCAAAGAGGGCGCTTAATAAGGAGAGAATGAGAATCTGAGCAACTAGCAGGCTCAAACGTGAGCGTTGATTCATAGCGCTGATCGCGTTTCAAAGACAATGTTGTGCATGAAGGAAAACAGTGGCAAGACAATTGGGGTAATAACTAAGGTCCAAAGTGAATTGCCAAGAAGTGTGAGAAGGACTTGCCCAAAACCACCTGTTGTAACTCCTAATAGGGCACTACTAGCAAGAAAAAGAAGCTCGGTGACTAGGTTGGCAACTACAACAAAGAAAACTACGCCAAGTGGATTCCCACTGAAATTTCCATCACCGTAGCCAAGATATGAAACCCCATAACAAATAATGATCATAATCAGTGTCCATTGCCCAACAGGTCCGCCTGCACTCTGAGACATATCCATTAATATGCCTGCGCCAAAACCTGTTAACGCTGCAATCTCTGGAGTGCTAATGACTGCCCAAACGAGAGCAAAGATCGTAAAGAGTGAGAACCCCCCACCTGGTAGTTTGAATTGATTGACTACAGCTTCTTGGAAGATAAAGATGAAAAGAAATATCGGTGCAGAAAGTGAAATCTTTCGGGTCAGCATATGCAGCTACTTCGTTGGAGACGGTGATGGTGTTACATAAACCGTCACCGTTGGAATTGGAGTTGGGACAGGCTTAGGCGGAACTAGGGCATCACCTGGGTTAGTAGATGAAGGCGCAAGTACAACTGCCACAACACCTAACCCACCAAAGTTTGTGTAGTAACGAACCGTGCCACTTTGAGCAATTTCCCCGGCAGAGTTATCAACGGCAGTCACATAACCAACTGGAACTCCAGGAACAAAGGGGCGATTTGCCACACTTCCTCGGGCTAGTAAGACATCCCCCACTTTTACCGTTGTTAGATTATCGAGTAGTTGCAGTGAAGCTGAGCGAGAGCCGCGGCCAGTTAATATGCCTATCTGCTGGCTTCCTGCAATGCGAACACCAATTTTAAATGTTGGATCAGTTGCCAGCATGACTAATGCCGTTGTTGGATAAACATCTTTGACCACACCGGCAATTCCATTTTGTGAAAGTACCGTCATATTATTCTTAATGCCTGCATTTGTTCCGATATCAATAGTCACGGTTTGAGAAAATGACTGCGTAGAGCCTTGGCTAATAACTTTTGCATTAATGACTCTATATCCAGCAGTTCCTGCTAAATCTAAAATCGATTCAAGTTGTTTTAGTTGGGCATCAGCGCTTTTACGATTGAGCAAATCGATCTTTAACTTAGCGTTATCGGCACGAAGCTTTTCAATTTGATTGCGAGTGCGGCCTAAGTGCGTCACATCGGTAAGGAAGTTCTTCACTGGAGTCAAAATGAAGTTTCCAGCTTTTTGGAAAGGAGAAAGAATTGTCTGAACGCCTTGTCGCGCACCGCCTAGAACTGCAACTCCACGTAAATCTAAGGTGATGAGAAAAAGCGCAGTAACAATCAATGTGATGAAAAGAAGACGGGTACGACCCTCTGTGCCGTAACGCATCTTCTGATAAACCTATCGACGAGGTTCGGAGATTAAGACCTTCTCTAAAGCCTCAAACTCTTCGATACATTTTCCAGAGCCCTCAACAACTGCGTCCAGTGGACGTTCAGCAACGTGAATTGGCATTCCGGTTTCTTTACGAAGACGCTCATCAAGACCCTTGAGCAAAGCACCGCCGCCGGTAAGAACAATTCCGCGATCCATCAAATCTGATGCCAGCTCTGGAGGAGTCTTATCGAGTGTGCTCTTAACTGCGTTAATAATTGCATTGACTGGCTCTTCTAGAGCTTTGCGAATTTCAGCAGCAGAGACCACGATTGTCTTTGGCAATCCTGTTGCTAAGTCGCGACCGCGGATTTCAGCGTCATTCTCACCAGCTAATGGATAGGCAGAACCGATAGCCATCTTGATTTCTTCAGCGGTGCGCTCTCCCAAAAGCAGTGAGAATTCACGCTTAACCCAGTTAATAATCGATTGATCGAGCTCATCTCCACCTACGCGTATGGATAGAGAGCAAACGATTCCACCAAGAGAAATAACTGCAACCTCAGTTGTACCACCGCCGATATCTACAACCATGTTTCCTGTTGGTTCGTGGATTGGAAGGCCTGCACCAATAGCTGCTGCCATTGGCTCTTCAATAATGTAAACCTTACGGGCACCGGCTGCATAGGCTGCATCTTTAACTGCGCGCTGTTCAACACCAGTGATACCTGATGGAACACACACAACAATTCTTGGCTTAGCCAAGTAACGGCGGCGGTGCACCTTTTGAATAAAGTAACGCAGCATGCGCTCGGTTGTCTCAAAGTCTGCGATCACACCATCTTTGAGTGGACGAATAGCTACGATATTTCCTGGAGTACGGCCAATCATCTTCTTGGCCTCAAGTCCAACAGCTAGAATTCCGCCTGAATCTTGATTAACAGCAACAACAGATGGCTCATTCAAAACAATGCCACGTCCACGAACGTAAACCAGCGTGTTTGCAGTTCCTAGGTCAACGGCCATGTCACGACCGATGAACGACATTCTGCTCTGTGTGCTCATACTTTTGTACTCCTTGATTATTTAGGGAAGAAAATTTGAATCTCACGCGCAGCTGATTCAGGTGAATCTGAGCCATGCACAATATTCTGAACAACTGTGGTGCCTTGATCACGAGCTAAGTCACCACGGATAGTTCCGGGTGCTGCAACTGTTGGATCAGTAACTCCAGCTAAAGAGCGAAATCCTTCGATAACACGATTACCCGAAGCAACCATTGCAACAATTGGTCCTGACATCATGAATTCAACTAGTGGTTCATAAAATGACTTACCAATATGTTCTGCATAGTGACGTTCAAGTAATGTGCGATCAGCGTTAAGTAAACGTAAGGCTTCGATGGAATAACCCTTTGTTTCCACACGAGAAATAACTTCGCCCACTAAACCACGACGGACTCCGTCTGGCTTAACCAGGATGAGGGTTTTCTCAATGCTCACCTGCCTAGTCTATTAGGCCTTTTCCCCTGCTTGCGCCATGAGAGCCGCACGCGCAGCTTCTCCCTTGCGGCCCACAATGATGGCTGCGGCCCATAGTCCTATGAAAATCACCCCAATGAGAAAAAAGGATGGGACGAAAAAGCCGAAACAGATCATGAAAATCTGCAGAATGGAGCCGATATACAAACCTGAACGTCGCTTGAGAATGCCGGCATTGAGAAAGAGAAGAAGTGAAATAACAGATCCATAGATTAAGGCAGAGGTTGGTTGGTCCTTAGTTGCAAGCAAAATCGCAAAACCTAAAGTCAGACTCTCCATAACAAGAACAGTTGCTCCTAAGACTTTCATTTAGCAAACTTCTTTCTCATATAGGTTCGTGCTTGCCCAACTGTAACAACTGAACCGGTCACAATAATTCCCACAGTGTCCTCACTGAGCGGTCTAGTTGCATCCGCCACCGCGCGATCCAGGGCTGAGTGTAAATCCTTTACTTCAAATACTCGATCGTTACCAAAGACAGATGTGGCCAGCTTTTCTAAATCCGAAGATGACATGGCACGTGAGGATGAACTTTGAGTCACGATGACATGATCAACAATTGGCTCTAACTCTTGCAAGATTCCAAGGGCATCTTTATCGCCAAATACACCCACAACAGCCACGATCTCATCAAAGGTAAACTCATTCTTAAGAGTCTGCGCTAGCGCTTTAGCGCCATGCGGATTATGAGCTGCATCGAGTATCACTGTTGGGTCACGGTGTATGACCTCACAGCGTCCAGGTGAAGTCACTGCCGCAAAACCAGCACGTACTGCCTCACTATCGAGAGGTTGATCACCAAAGAAAGCTTCAACTGCAACTAGTGCGCTGGCAGCATTTGAGCCTTGGTGCTTACCGTGTAAGGGAAGGAAGATTTCATCGTATGTATCGTGCAAACCTTGAATAGTCAGTAATTGCCCACCGACTGCAATGGCTCTGGAGGTAACTGCATACTCGACGCCCTCGCGCACAACATCGGCGCCAACTTCTGCAGCTTTTCTAATTAGCTCTTTAGCAGCCTCTGGCTCTTGCTGAGCCAGCACAACAAAGCCACCCTCTTTAATGATTCCAGCCTTAGTTGCAGCGATTTCATGGAGCGTATTGCCTAGATATTCCATGTGATCAAAGCCGATTGGCATTATGACTGAGACATCAGCATCAACGACATTAGTTGCATCCCACTGCCCACCCATACCAACTTCAATTACTCCAACATCTATTGGATGTTCAGCAAAGGCCACAAAGCCCAGTGCTGTAATGGCTTCAAAGAATGAGATGGGATGTTCAAACTTCTCATCCATGAGATCTAAATATGCAGCGATATCGTTATAAGCAAAGATTAATTCTTTAGGATCAATAGGTTCGCCATTGATGGCAATACGCTCTCGATAGGTTTCAAGATGTGGGCTAGTAAAGCGGCCCGTGCGCAAGCCATGGGCAAATAGAAGTGAATCAATCATTCTCGTTGTGGTCGTTTTTCCATTTGTGCCACCCACGTGAATTGTTGGATATGACAGTTGCGGTGAACCCAAAATATCAACAAGGGCTGCAATGCGCTCAGTTGTGGGATCTATTCGAACCTCTGGCCAGCGCGCAAGTAGCGCCTGCTCAATCGCATCCACGCGCTCTTGATCATCAGGAGAAATAATCATGCTGATGGTAGTGCGCCAAGTTGTGCAGTCAGGCGCTCAATATCAGAACTAGTTTTAACTAGACGTTCACGGATTTCAACAACAACGCTCTCAGGAGCTTTTGCCATGAAGCCATCATTGTTCAACTTCACTTCTGCAGTCTGCTTATCCTTAATCGCTGCAGTTAAGTCTTTCTCCAATCGAGCGCGCTCTGCACCAACATCGATTGAGCCTGTTAAGTCGAACTCCACCTTTACTGAACCGATTTCAACCTGTGCACTTGGAGTAATCTCTCCCAGCTCAAGGCGCAAAACAAAGGCCATGGCAGATGAATAATCGGCAATTGCTCCCTTTGCCACAAAGCGTGCAGGGATCTTGAGTGAAGTCTTAATACCTTGATCATTTCTAAACCTGCGAACATCAGTGATGATCTCTTGCATCTGAGCAACTAACTTCTCTGACGTCTTATTAATGTGAGAAGCATCTGCCTTCGGCCATGCAGCAATAACTAGGGATTCTTCACCAGTTAACGTTGTCCAGAGCTGCTCAGTGATAAATGGCATTACTGGGTGCAAAAGGCGCAAAAGTTGATCAAGGACATGGCCCAGAACGCGCTTGGTCTTTGATGAATCAGTTCCAGCAAAAGTTTCTTTAGAGAGCTCTAGGTACCAGTCACATAGGTCATCCCAAGCAAAGTGATACAAAATCTCACAGGCACGAGCAAATTCATATTTTTCAAGCAGTACATCAACCTCAGAGACAGTCTCTGACAAACGGCTAAGAATCCACTTATCTATAGCGTTAAGTGAATCAACTGCTGGTAGTTCGCCTTCAACAGTTGCACCATTCATCATTGCAAAGCGGGTTGCATTCCAGAGTTTGGTGGCAAAGTTACGTGAGCCGCCAATCCAATCTTCAGCAAGTGCTTGGTCTGTGCCTGGGTTAGCACCGCGGGCCAATGTAAAGCGCAGTGCATCTGCGCCGTATTTGTCCATAAACTCAATAGGATCTACAACATTTCCGCGACTCTTCGACATCTTTTTACCGAATTGATCACGTACCAAACCATGCAACATGATTGTCTTAAATGGTGGCACACCATCCATAGCAAAAGTACTCATCATCATCATGCGCACAACCCAAAAGAATAAGATGTCATAGCCAGTGACTAGAACTGAAGTCGGATAGAACTTAGCTAAATCAGCGGTTTTTTCTGGCCAACCAAATGTTGAAAAAGCCCATTGTCCAGATGAGAACCATGTATCTAGAACATCTGGGTCTTGTGTGTAATCGAGGGGTGCTGATTCACCTGGACCAACAACAACAACTTCATCATTTGGGCCATACCACACTGGAATGCGGTGACCCCACCACAACTGGCGAGAAATACACCAGTCATGCATGTTATCTACCCAATCAAAATAACGAGGTTCTAACTCTTTAGGTTCAATAGTTACTGAGCCATTTCGCACGGCATCAGCTGACGCCTTTGCAAGAGGTGCAACCTTGACAAACCACTGCTTAGACAAACGCGGTTCAACGGTTGTCTCACAACGAGAACAGTGACCCACTGCGTGAATATATGGACGCTTTTCAGCAACGATGCGACCCATAGAGCGTAGTTTTTCAACAACTGCCACACGTGCTTCAAAGCGATCCATGCCATCAAACTCAGTTCCAGTGCCATCCATGACACCGTGCTCATTCATTATCACAACGAATGGAACATTGTGGCGCACAGCCATTTCAAAGTCATTGGGATCATGGGCCGCCGTTACTTTCACTGCGCCGGTTCCAAAATCTGGATCTACTAATTCATCGGCAATAATTGGAATCATGCGATTAACAAGTGGCAACAATACTGATGTGCCAATCATGTGTTTATAGCGTGGGTCATCAGGGTGGACCGCAACGGCGCCATCACCCATCATTGTTTCTGGTCTTGTCGTTGCAACGGTAATACTGTGTTCTCCTTCACCGTATCGAACAGAGACAAACTCACCTGAATCATCGTGGTGTTCAACTTCAATATCAGAGAGCGCAGTTAAGCAGCGGGTGCACCAGTTAATGATTCGTTCTGCCCGATAAATTAAACCTGCATCATGCATCTTCTTAAACAAAGTAATTACAGAGTTAGACATCGCTTCATCCATGGTGAAGCGCTCTCGTGACCAATCAACAGATGAACCCAGGCGCTTCATCTGTCCAAGAATTGCACCGCCAGATTCGCTCTTCCATTGCCAAACTTTCTTAACAAAGGCTTCGCGTCCTAAATCATGACGAGATATGCCATCTTCGGCTAACTGTTTTTCAACAACGTTCTGTGTTGCAATTCCTGCATGGTCCATGCCAGGCAGCCACAAAACTTCAAAGCCTTTCATGCGCTTCATGCGGGATAAACAATCTTGAAGCGTATGATCGAGTGCGTGGCCAATATGTAAAACACCTGTCACATTGGGCGGTGGCAATACGATGGAAAAGGCAGGTTTACTAGAAGTTGAATCTGCGGTGAAGTAGCCAGCGCTGACCCACTTTTGATACAGGGTCGCTTCGATATCAGCTGGTGAAAAACTAGAAGCTAGGTCGCCGGACATAAGGAGCAGTCTAGATTATGCGCTCTTCTCCTCTGGACCTTTTGCTGCGCGTGAGCGCTTTGGAATATCACCAGTTCGTTTAATAAATTGCGGTTGCGCCCCATTTTCGATGCAATCTTTGTTCACAATGACTTTTGCTACATCGCCACGGCTAGGAACGTCATACATCACACTCAAAAGTGTTGATTCCATGATTGCGCGAAGGCCACGAGCACCAGTTCCACGACTGAGAGCTTGATTTGCGATGGCATTTAAGGCATCTATTTCAAATTCAAGTTCAACATTATCTAAGTCAAAGAGTCGTTGGTACTGCTTCACAAGTGCGTTCTTTGGCTCAGTCAAAATCTGCATAAGAGCTACTTTGTCCAAGTTTTCAACACTTGTAAGAACTGGCAAGCGACCTATGAACTCAGGAATCATTCCAAACTTCAAAAGATCCTCAGGCATGACATCGGCAAAGATATCTCTGCGGTTTTTCTCTGTGGCATCTTGAAGAGTTGCGTTAAACCCAACACCTGATCTACCAATACGGCTTTCAATAATCTTCTCTAAACCAGCGAACGCGCCGCCGACAATGAACAAGACGTTGGTAGTGTCAATTTGAATGAACTCTTGGTGTGGGTGCTTGCGGCCACCTTGTGGTGGAACCGATGCAACGGTGCCTTCAAGAATCTTGAGCAGAGCTTGCTGGACACCTTCACCAGAGACATCTCGAGTGATGGATGGGTTTTCAGATTTGCGAGCTACTTTATCGATTTCATCGATGTAGATAATTCCAGTTTCAGCTTTTTTAACATCGTAATCTGCAGCTTGAAGAAGCTTGAGCAAAATGTTTTCAACATCTTCACCAACATAACCAGCCTCTGTGAGCGCAGTTGCATCTGCGATAGCAAATGGAACGTTGAGCATACGTGCAAGAGTTTGTGCCATCAGAGTCTTACCGCACCCTGTTGGGCCAAGAAGCAAGATATTTGATTTAGCTAATTCAATTTGATCTTCGCGGTTGCCACTTTGCACTCGCTTGTAGTGGTTATAGACGGCAACTGAGAGAGATTTTTTTGCACGGTTTTGTCCGATGACATATTGATCGAGGAATTCATAGATTTCTTGTGGTTTAGGAAGTTCAGCAAGTCCAAGGGAAGATGCCTCAGAGAGCTCTTCAACAATGATCTCATTACAGAGTTCAATACATTCATCACAGATATAGACGCCAGGTCCGGCAATGAGTTTTTTTACTTGCTTCTGAGTTTTCCCGCAAAAGGAACACTTGAGCAAGTCGCTTGTTTCACCGATTCTGGTCATGGCTAAATTTTAGATTCTAGAGCGGTTTTATGTGCAGGTTTTTACGCTTATCTCTGTTCGCCCTGAGAATAATTGGCTGGTGTTTTCATATCTTTGACTCCAGGAACCAATAAAACAACTGCACAGATAAAGATATGAAATATCGATGCACCAATGAGCAATTCCTTTTCGCCAAAGAGTGCAACTGCTGGTCCCACTAATGCCATGCCTAGGGGCATTAATCCAGAAGATCCCATGTGATCGATACTAAATACTCGTCCCTGCACTTCTTGTGGAATCTCACGTTGAATTGCCGAGTTCCAAAAAGCCTCCCATGGCCCCACAGAAAACCCAGCTAATAAATAAGCAATGACAACTACATACTCATTGACTGGAAAGGCCAGAGACAGAGGCGCAATTACTAAAAGCATCCACACAAGGACTGAGAATTGCCCCTCATGTTTAACTTTTATTCGCACGCACATAATCGCTGAAATGATTCCCCCAGCAGAAAATGCTGCAGCCGATAGTGCAAAAACGGAATTGGTATTAAATTCTCGGCGAGTAATGATTGGTAGCAAGACATTTTCTGCGGCAAGCACAACCATTAACTGCACAGAAGCCATGGCAATCATGGCTCCTACCCACTTTATCTCCCAGACCGTGCGCAAACCTTCGCGCAATTCTGTGATGAACGGCTCTTGAGCCTTTTTATCTGAGTTCACATCTTCCTTTATCTGCGCCAAGAAATAAGTGCCTAGAGCAAAAGAAATGGCAGTAAAAAGAAAAGTCATTCGTCCGCCGATAAGAAAGACTGAAAGCCCACCAATACCTGGACCCACAATGGATGCCATACGAACAACAACACCGCGGGCAACATTTCCTGCTGGAAGTTTTTCAACGGGCAGAAGCGATGGCAGGAATGCACCAGCCGATGCTGCGCCAAAAGCATCACCGATACCCATCAAGAAAACCATTAGACCCACCAAGAAATGTGGCATAGAAGGGGCAGAGAAAAAGACTAAGGAGAATACAACTGCTGCTCTAAAAAGATCAGCGACAATCATTACCTGCTTGCGCGGTAAACGATCTGCCCACACCCCAGCAAATGGCGCAAACACAACGCCCGATACAATACGTGCCCCAAGAATCAAACCTAGAGTTGTTGCACTTGCACCAGCATCAAGGATTGTTACGGCAAGTGCTATAGGAAATGCCGTTGCGCCGAGTACGAAAATTGTTGATGAAAACCAAAAGAGACGGAACCCCTTGTATGACCAAAGGGAGTCCGCCTCGAATAGTTTCATAAATGAAATTTACTTAGTTGGCTTGGCCTTACGTGAAGCCAATACCTGATCGATGATTCCATATTCAACAGCCTCTGTGGCTGTAAGGATCTTGTCGCGTTCGATATCTTTTCGAATCTCTTCAGATGATTTCACAACGTGGCGAGATAAAAGATCTTCCTGCAAACGGGAGATTCGATCGATTTCGCGAGCTTGAATTTCAATATCAGATGCCTGACCGCCACCTTCTGATGAAGGTTGGTGAATCAAGATACGTGAGTGCTCAAGGGCATAACGCTTTCCCTTAGCACCTCCCGCAAGAATAACTGCGGCTGCAGATGCAGCTTGGCCCAAGCAGATGGTGCTGATATCAGGGCGCACAAATTGCATGGTGTCATAAATAGCTGTCAGGGCTGTGAAAGATCCACCTGGTGAGTTGATGTAGATCATGATGTCGCGATCTGGATCCATGGATTCCAGAGTTAAAAGCTGAGCCATAACATCGTTTGCAACGGTGTCATCAATGGGTTGACCCATAAAAATAATGCGCTCTTCAAATAGTTTTGTGTATGGATCTTGACGCTTGAATCCATAAGCGGTTTTTTCTTCAACAGTAGGAAGCACGTAGCGGGAGTTAATCTCTTGAATGGTCATTACGCTTTCCCTCCTGTGATTTGTCCCAATGAACTCACTACGTGATCTACAAAGCCATAATCCTTGGCATCCTTGGCATTGAACCAGTTATCGCGATCTGAATCTGCAAGAATCTTTTCTAGAGTTTGGCCGGTGTGCAAAGCATTGAGTTCAGAGAGAGTTTGCTTTGTAATCGCCATCTGCTCTGCCTGAATACGAATATCAATTGCTGTTCCACCAATTCCACCTAGTGGCTGGTGCATCAAGATACGAGAGCTCTTAGTCGCATAGCGCTTTCCTTTAGCTCCAGAGGTTAGTAGGAACTGACCCATGGATGCCGCCATTCCAAAGGTGACTGTGGCAACATCATTTGGAATTAACTGCATGGTGTCATAAACAGCCATACCCGCAGTCACAGATCCGCCAGGTGAGTTGATGTATAAGAAAATATCTTTCTTGGGATCTAATGAAGAGAGAAGAAGGAGTTGGGCACAGACCATGTTAGCCATCTCATCGCGGACTTCACCTGACAAGAAAACAATGCGCTCTTCAAGTAAGCGGTTGTAAATCTGGTCCTTCATTTTGCTATCTAAATCCACGTGGGTATTCCTCCTCAGTGCAATGTATTACCTGTAGTGACCTTAACAATGTTGCCGACTAAATGCTTCCCAATATCGCCACACAGGAGCGTGAACTAGGCGATGTTCGCTCAGGGCTAAAGAGTTTTACGCCTCTTTGGCAACATCAGCAGGTGTTGGCTGTGGACGCAAGGCTTCAAGATCAATGAGCGCACCTGATGCATCTTTAACCGTGATGCGACCAAGCACTGATGCCAACGCCTTTGCGCGAGTCACTTCCGCAACTAACTGTGAAATCTGGCCGGCTTTTTGCAGCTCTTGCGCAAATTGCTCGGGGGCCATTCCATAGCGCTGCGATGTGCGAACTAAGTACTCAGTTAACTCAATCTCAGTGACCTGAACATCTTCACTTTGAACGATTGCATCGAGTAGAAAATCTGATTTAAGGGATGCGCGGACTTCACTATCTACTTCAGCGCGGTGAGTAGCATCTTCTAAGCGACCTTCACCTTCAAGGTGATTATTTACTTCTAGTTCAACGAGGGCATCTGGAACTGGAATATCAAGATCAGTCAAGAGTTTTTCAACGAGGCGATCGCGTGCCTGTGTGCCTTGTTCCATCTTCTTCACGCGGCCTAAGCGCTCGCGGAAATCTTCACGAAGCTGGGCCAACGTATCAAACTCTGAGGCCAGCTTTGCAAAAGCATCATCAACGGGTGGAAGCTCACGCTCTTTGACAGCCTTAACTGTTGCCTCTACTTCACCCTTTTCACCCTCTTGCTGTCCAACAAGCTCGGTTTCAAAGCGCTTGGTGTCACCAACATTCATGCCAATCAAAATCTCATCAAGACCAGGAATCATCTTGTCTGAACCAACTTCGTATGAAAGATCATTTGCTTGTCCACCTTCAACGCTTTCACCATTAATAAAGGCGTTCATATCTAGAGTTGCAAAGTCACCGTTAGCAACTGCGCGCTCCACTGTTGTCAGTGTTCCAAAGCGTGTGCGCAGGGATTCAACCTGCTCATCAATATCTGCATCAGTTACTACTACATCATCTACTTCAACAGTAATCTGTGAGAAATCAGGCAAAGTGACTTCTGGACGAATATCCACCTCAACCGTGAAAACAAGCTTTTCGTTATCGACGAACTCTTTAACATCAACAACTGGACGCCCGATGACGGCCACAGTGTGTTCGCGGGCAGCTTGGCCATAAAAATCTGGAAGAGCTGAGTTGATTGCCTCATCTAAAACAGTCCCGCGGCCCACGCGCTGATCAATCATTGATGCAGGTACTTTGCCTTTGCGAAAACCTGGAATATTTACTTGTGTTGCTACTTTTTTATATGCATCGGCAACATGTGAAGTCATTTCACTATAAGCAACTTCAATATCGAGGCGAACGCGTGTTGGCGAAAGTGTCTCGATAGTGCTTTTCACAAATACTCCTCAGTGAGCTAACAAGGTAGAAGGAACTGGTCGGGGCGGGGAGATTCGAACTCCCGATCTCCTGCTCCCAAAGCAGGCGCGCTAGCCACTACGCTACGCCCCGAGGCGCAAAGGCAGAGTCTAGAGGAGATTTCACTCAACTCTTACCGACCCAGTACCTTTAGCCCTACGCACCACATGCGGGTGTAGCTCAATGGTAGAGCCCCAGCCTTCCAAGCTGGCCATGCCGGTTCGATCCCGGTCACCCGCTCCAAGTATTTATCCTATGGAACCGACCTTGGTAATTAGGGCGGTGCCGTTGAAGGAAAGAATCGAACCGGAAATGTTGCCTCTCATATCAATAACTCGTGCTTGCAATAATGTGCTTGTAGCAACTGAAGTAATTGTGCCAAAAACAATAAATTGAATTCGTCTGCCAGAAGAACCATTAACAAAATTTGTAGCGTCAGAAGACATAATTCTTGTATTCATGTTTGATGCAGCCCCTACTGCCGTGACTTCAAGACCAATTGAAAGAGTTCCTGGAGTGGTTCCGGAAAATGTACCGTCTAAAATAATTTGAAAAGTGTAAGAACCATCAGTTGCTGCAACTCCAAAATTTACCCACGGTGTACCCTCCGCTGGGGAATCACTAGCAAGCCTAATTACCGGAACTGAAACCCACTGCGCATTAGAAATTCCAGCAGCACCAGTACTTCCAGTATCACCTTTCACGCCTTGTGAACCTGCAGATCCTGTTAATCCTGTATCACCTTTTGCACCAGCAGCACCATCAGCACCATTAGTTCCAGCGGTACCTGTTAGACCAGTGG
>JAGWYO010000021.1 GCA_018969355.1 Actinomycetales bacterium | reverse complement strand
CTCTACATCACCTGTGGGCTAGGACCTGGACCGCGAGATGGATTGATGACTGGTATTCACTTTGCTACAGGCATTCGTGTGGGCAGAGTGCGCCTGGCCATCGAAGGCACGGTGTGCGCCCTTGGGTGGTTCCTTGGTGGAACGGTGGGCCTTGGCACGCTACTTTTTGCCACCTTAGTCGGACAATCGATAGCGATCTCATTAGGTGTCGTTTCCCGACTTACGAACAAGTAACTACTACTCTAAAAGCATTCCCCCGGCCTGTGCAGGCTGTTTGCTGCGCACGGGGTCGCAAACACCCCCGTTAACAAAATTAGAAAGGCGTGACTCATGCTGGATTCGTATTTTAAAATCTCAGAACGTGGCTCCACTGTCGGCAGGGAAGTTCGAGGCGGACTCGTCACATTCTTCACTATGGCATACATCATCGCATTGAACCCATTGATCATTGGTGGAGCAGTCGATGCGGATAAGAAATTTCTAGGTGGATTCACCGCCTTTGGTCAAAACCTTCCGCTCATTGCAGCGGCAACTGCCTTAATCGCAGGTGTCTTGACTATTTTGATGGGCGTTGTGGGCAATTTTCCATTAGCTATCGCAACCGGTCTTGGTCTCAATACATTTGTAGCATATGGCATCGCATCAAAGATGACATGGGCCGATGCAATGGGGCTTGTTGTCCTCGAAGGTTTGATTATCACAGTTTTGGTTCTTACAGGTTTCAGAACAGCGGTTTTCAAGGCTGTTCCTCAGCAACTTAAATATGCAATCTCGGTCGGTATCGGACTTTTTATTGCCCTTATCGGTCTAGTTGATTCAGGTTTTGTCCGTCGAACAGGCAATGGTCCAGTTCCAGTGCAGTTAGGCGATGGTGGAAATCTCGTTGGTTGGCCAATTGTAGTTTTCATCTTTGGTCTCATTCTCATTGTTACTTTAATGGTGCGAAAGACCAAGGGAGCAATTCTAATCGGAATCGTTGGCGCAACCGTGCTTGCGGTTATTCTTGAAAGTGCCTTCAAAATTGGACCAAGCTTTATCTCTCCAACGGAGAGTAACCCAAAGGGCTGGGGCCTTAACATTCCGGCATTGCCAGATTCAATAGCTTCAACTCCTGATTTTTCACTTTTAGGTCAGTTCAATCTTCTAGGATCATTTAGCAAAATTTCTTTTGTCTCGGCTGTCCTCTTGGTTTTTACTCTCTTACTCTCTGATTTTTTTGACACGGTAGGAACAGTTACAGCTATAGGTCATGAAGCTGGCCTGATTGACAAGGAAGGCAATGTCCCAAACAACGATCGCATCTTGCTTGTTGACTCTCTTGCAGCTGCTGCAGGTGGTGCTGCAGGTATTTCATCGAATACTTCCTACATCGAGTCAGCATCTGGCGTAGGAGAAGGTGCCAGAACTGGTTTTGCATCAGTTGTTACTGGAATCTGTTTCTTGTTAGCTACGTTTTTATCACCACTTGTAGCGATTATTCCATATGAAGCTGCAACTCCAGCTTTGATCATAGTCGGATTCTTGATGATGACTCAAGTAAAGGATATTGATTGGACAGATCTAGGAATCGCAATTCCTGCATTTCTAACAATCATCTTGATGCCATTTACATACAGCATCTCCGTTGGTATCGGGGCAGGATTCGTCTCACACGTCCTTATCCGTGTAGTTCAGGGTCGCCGCAAGGATGTGCATCCATTGCTATGGCTCGTTGCTGTCCTATTTGTTATCTACTTCATGACTTCACCAATAACAGCATGGATTGGCTAAACGACAAGTAATTCCTTGGTTAGGCCCCGTAGAGAAATCTGCGGGGCCTAACTTTTTCTACCAAACAATCTCACTCTTACCTTGAGCACGTAAAATCCTATTTACCTTTGAAAATGGAGCGGAGCCAAAAAAGCCACGATGGGCTGATAGTGGGCTTGGGTGAGGTGAAGAAATTGACAACCCTGGATCAAAATACTGCTTGAATTCTTGAGCCTTAACACCCCAGAAGATTCCTATCGCACCTGCTGCGCCTATAACCTGTGCAGTTGCTGCAGTTAATTCCTGCCAGCCATAATCAAAATGAGCAAGGGATTGGGTTGGAGTTGTTGTAAGAATTGTATTGAGCAGAAAAACACCCTGCTGAGCCCAACGGTGAAGATCTCCATTGGTTGCCATCTCGATGCCGCAATCATCATGTAACTCCTTGAATATATTTCGCAATGATGCCGGAAGGGGACTGATAGAGGGCTGAACTGAAAAAGCTAAACCATTGGCATATCCTGGTGTTGGATATGGATCTTGCCCAAAGATTGCGACCTTTATGTCATTTGGCGGTAATTGATAGGCGGCAAAGATGTTTTCATAATCGGGGGTCACCTCATTTTTATCAATGAGTGAATCAATATTGGCAATCAAAGGGCGGTAACCTGCCAATGCTTTTTGCCAATGCGGATGAAGTTGGTCAAATAGTGCCATGGTCTGTTAATACGAGCGTGCGAAAAAGCGCCCAGCATCTTGAGTGACAGATATCTTCTCGCCAAATATTGCAGATATATGTTCTGTGGTGATGACAGATTCCACTGGTCCAGAGACTGCAATCTTGCCATCTTTGAGTAGTAGGGCGTGAGTTGTTCCTATTGGTATTTCTTCAATGTGGTGGGTAACCACTATCGTCGCTGGTGCAGTTGGGTCGGCGGCAAAATGAGCAAAGCGACGCAGCAGATCCTCTCTCCCACCGACATCTAAGCCACCTGCGGGTTCATCTAAAAGAAGTAATTCAGGGTCTGCCATAAGAGCTCGAGCTATTTGTGTGCGCTTTTTTTCCCCTTCACTCAATGTTGCATAAAGTCGATCACCTAATTCTCGCACGCCAAAAGTAGTTAAGAGAGCAATTGCCCGCGATTCATCCCACAAATCATATTGTTCATTCCAGCGTCCTAAAATTGCATAGGCAGCTGTGAGAACGACATCCTTGACTCTTTCATCACCTGGAATGTCATCGGCTATTGGTGCACCACAAATACCTATGCGGGTGCGCAATTCAAAGAGATCAACACGTCCCATTTGCTGACCCAATACGCTGACTGTGCCCTGTGTTGGGAAAATTTTTGTTGCCAAAATCTGTAATAGCGTCGATTTACCCGCACCATTGGGTCCGAGAATGACCCAGCGCTCTCCTTGTGCTATTTGAAAATTGAGGGGACCAAGAATGAGGTTTTCACCACGACGTACTGAGACATCGCTGAGTTCAAGTACGGGTGAGATAGCCATAGAGCAAGAAGATACTGGTTCCAGAGCAACTATTACCTAATTCTTGGCAATTACACGATGTGATTTTAAGATAATCTTCGCCTCATCATGAGCACTAGCACAGATAGCGAGCTATACACCGGTCTCATCCTTCTCAGCGGCGCAGATAAGCCTGGAATCACAGCGTCCCTCTTTGAGGTCCTCTCTGCCTTTGCAATCACGATTGTGGACATTGAGCAGGTAGTTATAAAGGATCGGCTCATTCTCACAGTGCTGATCAGCCTTCATCCTTCTCATGAAAAGGCAATTTGTGACGATCTTGAAAGCTGTGCAAAGTCTTTAGGCGTTGACATTGCAACATTGTTTTCCTTAGAGCACAAATCCTCAACCTCTTCAATATCTAATCTTGTTCACGTTGTGATTTTATCAAATAAGATGCATCCACGAGCTATAAGCAAGTTAGCAGCTGGAATAGTGCAACAAGGTGCAAACATTGAACGCATTACCCGACTAGCTTCAACACCAATAACCGCAATCGAATTTGTTATCTCTGGTGCTAGCCAAGAAGTATTGAGTCACACTCTTTCTCCCATAGCAGCTTTAAACAATGTTGATATCGCCGTTCAACCGGGTGGTCCTCAACGTCATGCACGAAAGCTCGTTGTGTTAGATGTAGATTCCACTCTCATTCAACAGGAAGTAATTGAACTCCTGGCAGCAAAAGCAGGTGTGGACGATGAAGTTATAGCTATTACAGACAGAGCAATGCGCGGTGAACTAGATTTTGAAAAATCCCTGCGTGCTCGAGCAGCTTTACTCAAAGGTTTATCAGTGAGCGCAATTGCTGAGGTTCAAAAGGAGATTGTCTTAACTTCAGGTGCACGAACTCTCATTGCCACACTTCACACACTTGGCCATAGTGTTGCCGTCGTTTCAGGGGGCTTTATTGAAGTTATTGCTCCGCTGTTGGAAGAGCTCAATATCAAGTATTACAAGGCCAATTCTTTGGGTATAGAAAATGGAGTTCTCACCGGAGAAGTTGTTGGTCCTGTAATTGATCGTGCGGCAAAAGCTGCAGCATTACGTGAATTTGCTGCTATGCAATCAATCTCTATGGAACAAACCATTGCCATTGGCGATGGGGCTAATGACCTAGACATGATCGCAGCCGCAGGTTTAGGAATAGCTTTCAATGCTAAACCGGCAGTAAAAGCAGCTGCCGATAGTTCTTTGTCCCAACCTTACTTAGATTCGGTTCTCTATCTATTGGGAATTTCTGTGGAGGAGATTGATTCGCCAGGAAATTAAAGTCTGCAAGCGTGGATGTCAGTGACTAGAATTCCACGAGCTCCTAGAGCCCATAATTTATCCATAACGTGATTGGTTTCCCTGCGTTTGACCATGGCTCGAACTGCAACCCACTCAAGATTTTGAAGTGGAGAAATTGTAGGCGACTCCAATCCTGGAGTAATAGCACATGCTTTTTCGACTAAAGTTTTAGGAATGTCATAATCTAAGAGCACATACATACGAGCTGTAACTACGCCCTGTAGGCGACGTATAAGAATCTCTAATTCACTTGGTATAGCAACATCCTTGCGGGCGATCACAATTGCCTCACTCGTTAAGATTGCTTCTCCAAAAATACTCAGTCCAGCTTGGCGCAAGGTAGTACCGGTGCTTACGACATCAGCTATCACATCTGCAACACCTAATCTCACGCTACTTTCAACAGCGCCATCTAATCTCACCACTTCAGCTGTGATCCCCAAACTCTTTAAGTGGTGATTAACAAGGCCTGGATAAGCGGTTGCAACGCGCTTTCCCGATATATCTGAAATCTTCCATTCGACATCTGATGGGGCAGCGAATCTAAACGTTGAGGCACCAAAATTCAGTGACAGCAACTCTTGGGCGCTAGCACCTGAATCTATTAGGAGATCTCTGCCTGTAATTCCACCCTCTAGCTCCCCAGAACCAACATAGAGTGCGATATCGCGTGGACGAAGATAGTAGAACTCCACAGCGTTCTCGTTATCGAGAAGAACTAAATCACGAGTATCTGTGCGCTGGCGATAGCCCGCTTCTTTCAATATTGCTATGGATTCCTCTGCAAGGGAGCCTTTATTGGGAACAGCAATACGTAACATCAATGAACCCGATTCACTTACAAGTAGGTGTATACATCTTCAAGAGTTAGCCCTCGCGCTAACATCAAGGTTTGCAGGTGATAAATCAACTGACTGATTTCTTGGGCTAGAGCTGCATCGCTTTCATGCTCGGCTGCTAACCAAACCTCACCAGCTTCTTCAAGTACCTTCTTACCAATTGCATGCACACCGGCATCTAAAGCAACAACTGTCCCAGAACCCTCTGGGCGTTGAAGGGCTATTTCGCTCAATTGCGCCCAGAGGGATTCGAAGGTTTTCACCTGTGTAGTTTACTAGAAAGGTTTAACTCACTGCTGCCAATTTCTCCTGCTTAGAAATACGCAGCCATGAGATGAATCCCCACACGACAAAGGGGAGATAGATCGCATAGAGAGTTCCGGTTGGGTAATACCCATTTGAGAAGGCAAATGGAACTCCCACGAGGTCAACGGCAATCCACACTAACCAGAACTCAACATAGCCACGGCTCATGCCATAGGTCGCCAGAGCAGTTCCTGTGAAGATCCACGTGTCAACTAGCAGCCACGTACCACTTTCACCCAGAGCCTTAAAGATCTGCATAGAGAGAATGAAAAATATTGCAATCGCTGGAAGCAAGAACTGTTTTTCTTTTCTCGTTGTCCAACGCGGATTTACCGCTGGTTGCTCGGTTCCATTTGCTCGACGATGTTTAGCCCATGCTACCCAGCCATACATACTTACAATGATGAGTAAGAGATTGCGACTTGCTTGACCATAGAAATTTGCTGACGGTTGATCAGCATAGACAAAAACCGCTCCAAGAAATACAGTGAAAAGTAAGGCATCGCCCATGATTCCAACCGGCCAAGCCAATACTTTGCGTTTCATCCCAAGTACTGCACTTGAAAGTCCTAACACTCCCCCAATGAGTTCGCGCACAGCAATAGATTTGCTGCCAAATTGGATTGTTGTTTCAAATAACCATCGAATAACTAACACAGTTGATCCTTCCTAGTAGAAAAGCTCCAGGAAGCAACGAGGATTTATTGCAAGACGCAGTGCATAAATCCTTGTCCCTTTATCCAGACTTTAACTGTCGGTTTTGGAAACTAACCAAATCAACCGCTCACTGGATGTGAACGGGTCGCGGACTTTACCGCCGGTTCGGATTTACACCGACCCCCGGAACAACGTGGCCTTAGTCTGCCACAGCCTGTGCACGTTCGCGCAGCGAAACAACCATCTTGGCAGGATCATTGGCGTTAAATACAGCGCTGCCGGCAACAAATGTATCTGCTCCTGCTTGAACTGCGATCTCAATTGTTTCAAGGGAGATTCCTCCATCAACTTGCAACCATATAGGTCGATCTCCGATAAGAGCTCGAGTTGCCCGCACCTTATTCATCATCTCGTGCATAAATCTCTGCCCGCCAAAACCAGGTTCAACAGTCATGATAAGAAACATATCGACAAGATCGCTGAACTCTTCATAATCACTGATGGGTGTGTTTGGTTTTAGTGCCAATCCACTCCTAGATCCCTCGCTACGGATGGCGCGTAAAGTGGTGGCGATGTCTTCTGTTGCTTCTGCATGTATTGTCACACTTGCACATCCCACCTGAGCGTAAAGCCGGGCTATTTGATCGACTTCTGCCACCATTAGATGTGCATCGATACCTATGGGGCATCGATCAATAATTGTGCGTGCACTATCAAAATCAAAAGTGAAATTTGGAACAAATATGTTGTCCATGACATCTAAATGAATCAGATCTGAGACCGCGGCAATTTTAGCAATTTCGTTCTGAAGATTATCGAAATCAGCGTTGAGAATACTAGGAGTGATGCGAATGTCATGGCTCATTGCTCTAGCCTAACTCCCACTATGTTCCTTCTTGCGCAATAGCGCTAGAAACATCGCATCGGTGCCATGTTTATGAGTCCACAATGACATAGATTGCGCGCGTACAGCGTCTTTAAGATTTGCCGGAAGAAACTCTGCAATCTCTACCTGCTCTAGTTCTGGATGTTTTCTTAGAATATCAATAACCTGAACCGTGGTTTCGGCCAAGTGTGGCGAACATGTGGCATAACCAAGTAAGCCCCCAGGATTAACTACAGAAACCGCGCTATCTAATAATTCTCGCTGCAAAGATGTCAATTCACGTAAATGCGCCAAGGATCTGCGCCATCTAACTTCGGGCCTGCGGCGCAACGCTCCTAAACCAGTACAGGGAGCATCAATAATGACTGCATCAAAGCTTTGTCCATGCTGGGCAACATCTCGTCCATCACCACACCACACCGTGGCACCATGGACAACCTTCCTCACCAATGCTGCGCGTGGGTGAGATAATTCATTGGCAATGAAATTGATTCCACGCTCTTTCGCAATGCTAGATAAAAGAGCTGCCTTGCCTCCCGGTCCTGCACATAAATCCAACCAAGAATCACCACTTGCAGCCGCGGCGAAAACAGTGGCAACTAATTGCGAACCCTCATCCTGTACACCTGCTAAACGATGTTGAATCAGTTCCAGGTTTGCTGGATTACCTTTCAACCGTGCCCCTAATTGTGAGTACACAGTAGGTTCTGCCCCTAGTTCAACTAAATCTGCTTGTGTTGAATATCCTGGCCAAGAGACAAGAGTAGGAAGAGCAGGGATGTTATTTGTTGCAAGTTCTGCCTCAACAGATTGCCAATTTTTCAGTAAATCAAAATAGGTTGAAATAATCCATTGCGGATGCGAGTATTGAATAGAGAGTTTTTCTATCAAATCCGACATCTCTTCTAAGGGTGCAAACCACTCTTCAACGCTTTTGCGGGTGACAGATCGCAAAAGGGCGTTCACAAAACTTGCTTTAGACTCACCCAATCGCTTTCTTGCAACTTCAACTGTGGCAGAAACAGCAGCATGATCGGGTATGCGTAGCTCATGAATTTGATGAACACCCATGCGGGAAATATCGACGATTCCAGCATCCACTTCGCTCCATGGTCGATCGGAAATCTGAGCAAGTATCCAATCATGTTTTCCTTGCATGCGTAGAGTTCCATAGACAAGTTCAGTTGTTAGGTTTCGGTCTCGATCTTCAAAATTTGAGGCGTTGAGTGCTGCAGGAAGTAAGAGATTTGAATAGCCCTCATTCCTATTAACTTCTGTGAGGATATCAAATGCAAGGAGACGAACTGCATCTGGTTTTGGCGCTTTGAAATTATCACGACGCGCTTTAGCCACAGTGCTCTGCATCCCCAAATCGTGCTCCACGAGACCAATCCAATGCAGACATTTCCTTCTTACCCGCTGGAGTTACTCGTTCAAGAATTATCGCGCCATCACTCGTTCCTATCAGGCACTGCGAGCCATGCGTACTCAACTCTCCCGGTTTCAACAAAATCTCCGCATTCACCATTTTTGCTTGAGAGATATTCAATGGTTGACCACGAAATGTGGTCCATGCTTGTGGTTGAGGATAAAAAGCTCTGATTTTGTTAACTAAATCATTAGAAGCAGTGTTCCAATCCAAGAAAGCCTCACCGCGGGTGATTTTCGGAGCAAAAGAGACTGTGCCTTCTTGTGGAGTTGGTGGTGTTCCATTTTCTATTGCTCTTAGAGTATCTCTGACTGCACCTACTCCAACTATTGATAGTTCTTTCAACAGCTCAAAGCTGCGCATTCTCGAATCAATCGGTACGGCAACTGCCGTGTAAATCGGACCCGTATCCATTCCAGCATCGAGTGCAAAGACCGTTACTCCGGTTTGAACCTGACCAGATTCAATGGCTCTCTGCACTGGTGCTGCTCCACGATATGCAGGCAGAAGGGAAAAATGCAGATTAATGCACCCATGTTTTGGAATGCTTAAGGTTGTTGTGGGCAATATTCGGCCATACCCAATTGTGATCAGTAGATCTAAACCAACTAAGGCATCATCTAAATCATCGATTGTTGAAGGTGTGAGAAGTGGGATTTCCTGTGTCTTTGCCCATTGACTCACGGCAGAAGAATGAAGCTGCTGTCCGCGACCTGAAGGTTTATCAGGTTGGCTAATGACTTGAACTAAAGTGTGATCACTCGTTAGCAACCATTCAAGCGTCGGTAATGCAACCTCAGGAGTTGCAGCTACCGCTACACGCATCAAGTATTCCGTCCAAAGATTGAGTGTGGAGAAACCTTAATTGTGGGTGTCCTACCAATCTCCTTTTGCGTATTGAACCATTCAGACTCACGAATTTCGCGCATTGCTAACTTACGATCCTCTGGAGATAAGCGATCAATAAAGAGAATTCCATCAAGGTGATCTGTTTCATGCTGCAGCGCCCGTGCCAAGAATTGGGTACCTTCTACAACTATGGGTTCGCCAAACATATTGAAACCTTTAGCCACAGCATTCATCGCCCGTTTTGCGTCATATCGAAGTTCTGGAAAAGAAAGACAACCTTCTTCGCCGTCTTGAATCTCATCACCTAACGTTAAGGTGGGATTAATCAAATGACCGAGAACATCATCCACATGCCAAGTAAAAACTCGCAGTGAAACACCGATTTGGGGCGCAGCTAGACCTGCGCCAGGTGCCTGCAGCATTGTCTCTGTCAAATCTGCAACAAGCGTGCGTAACTCTTTGTCGAAATCGATTACAGGCGAAGCCGGAGTTAAAAGCACCGGATCTCCGAATAAGCGAATTTCTTGAATTGACATAAGTAAAGTCTATCAAAAATACTATAACGAATACGGTTCGATTCGAAGGATTGCATCAGTCTTCTTGGCGATACTTCTTCGGCGCATCAATTCATGTAGAAATGCGGTCAAAGAGGCGCGTGAATCAAAAGAAGAGAGAACAACGACCTTACTCGATTCGCCATCAATTGTGGTTGGACCTAACACACGAGTATCGGAGGCCAATCGTGCATCACTTATGGCGCGACTAATCCCAGAAACTAACGCACTTGCTTGTGATGTCGGAAGAATCAGGAGAGCACTAGTAACCGTTGGCGGAAAAGAAATCTCTGCGCGTTGTGCTAGCTCGCGTTTGAGAATAATTGATGGGTTCCAACGCGTTAAACTTGGCACGATGGGATGTGATTCATCAATTGCCAAAAGCACCGCTCCCCCTTTCTTTGTAAGCGCTGCCACTTCAAAGAAAAGTTCAGTGGCTCGCTCATTTGCCCGTAAATCAGCATGGCTAAAGTATGAAAGACCTTCGAGTATCACTACTGCTTCATAACCACCATAAACTTGAGGTGCGGCACCTGGCGTTGCTAAAACAATACAAGGTCTAGGTTCAACGCGATCCTTTATTACATCACCATAAGAAATCATGATTGGAATATGTGGAAATGCACGAGATATTTCCTCGCGTGCTCGCTCTATTCCTCGAGATACAACAAATTTCCTATCTCTTTGGCAAAAGCCACAGATCCAATTCTTTATAGTTGTGCCGCAAATCCGACAAACAGGATCAGCGTTCTTACTGGTGAGGTGAAGTCGTCCACCACAAACACACAGTGCGATATTTTTACAATGAGCACAGAGAATTCCATTGGCATAGCCTTTACGTGGCACTAAGAAAAGGACTGGACCATTAGAAATTGTAGAACGGATTTCGCTAAATATGCGGCCAGGTAAGAGCGAGGAATCCGTCGGAGAAAATGCCTTAACCGAAAGCTTTGTGTTGGTATTGACGTATCGAACCCTCTTCGTATCGATAAGGGCTGCGCTATCTAGTGAGGGAACAAAGCCACAGAGAATTACTCGGGCAGAATCGATGGAGTTGCGTAACATCGCAACATCGCGCACATTCCAAGCCGGTGAACGAAGTTCATAGAGATCTGGTGAAGATTCTTTGACGACTATTATGGTGGCCCCTTCCAGCAAGGGGACAAAGATCGCATTCCTTGATCCAATAATGATCTTATTCAATGACTCCATAGACTCTAAGAAATTTGCATATCTCTCATTTCGTGAAACTCCACTATCGATGCGCAAGACAGGCAAAGACAAGCGGTTAAGTTCGGAGCAAATCGCGATGATGTCGCGCTCATCGGGTGCAACAATGAGTACCGTGCCATTTTTTCTACCTTGGTTAGCCAAAGATGCAACTTGTGAATAAACAGAGATATGGGGCTGAAATGAGTGAAAGATTATTTCACATGGGTTGCTAGATTTAGTATGAGCAAATGCCGTAGCCACATATGCTTTATCAACACTAGCAACCCTAGGTGGAATAGCACTTCTAATCACATCCCATGGATTGGTTGCCCAGTGTTGTGCAACTTGAGAAATTAACTCTAACGATCTTGGCGTGGCAACACGATGGGGAGAGAGCACCTTTGAAATAGGTTTTAAAGTGTTAACAATCGCTGGCCCAGCTAGGCGCTCAACAACCAAGCCCTCCACTTGCCTATTTCCAAAAGGTACTTGCACCCGCACTCCCGTTGAAACGGTATCTGCAATTTTCTGCGGTACTTCATAGTCATAGGCAGTGTCCAAATGGAATACACCAGTATTAACCCAGATTCTTGCACATGGTAAGTCAGTGGCAACATCTCCATGAGGCGTAGGGGCCACCTGGGACTTGAGATTGAAAAGTCGTGGCGTTGCCACAGCGACTACTTAATTGAGTTTTGAAGCTCTAAGACACGATTAGTGCGTTCCCAAGCAAACTCAGGTAATTCGCGACCGAAGTGTCCATAGGCACTAGTAAGGGAATAGATTGGGCGTAAGAGATCTAAATCCCGAATAATTGCAGCAGGGCGCAGATCAAAAACAGTTGTTACTGCATTTTGAATTTTTGCGACAGGCACCGTTTCGGTCCCAAAAGTCTCTACAAACACGCCTACAGGCTGCGCCTTACCGATTGCATAAGCAACCTGTACCTCACAACGTCGAGCAAGACCTGCAGCAACTACGTTTTTGGCCACCCACCTCATTGCATATGCTGCAGAACGATCTACTTTTGATGGATCTTTTCCACTAAATGCACCACCACCGTGACGAGCCATTCCTCCGTAGGTATCAACAATGATTTTTCGACCGGTTAAACCGGCATCTCCCATTGGACCACCAATAACAAAACGACCCGTTGGATTGATCAACGTGCGCAAATCTTTACGAGGTAAATCAATAGTCGCCAAAATAGGATCAATAACATGCTCAATCACTTCAGGTGTCAATTTCTTAGCTACATCTACCTCTTCGGCATGTTGACTGGAGATAACTACTGTATTGAGGGCTACAGCGCGATCACCGTCATATTCGATGGTCACTTGAGTCTTTCCATCTGGGCGAAGGTATGGCAATAGACCAGATTTACGCACCTTAGTTAACCGTTGGGCAAGAGCATGCGCTAACCAGATTGGAAGTGGCATCAATTCCTTTGTGTCATCGCAGGCATAACCAAACATTAACCCTTGATCTCCAGCACCTTGAAGGTCTAGTGGATCTCCCTGTGAACCAACACGGTGCTCGTATGCATCATCGACACCTTGGGCAATATCTTGAGATTGCTGCCCTATCGAAATAGAGACACCACAACTATTACCGTCAAAGCCTTTATCAGAGGAGTCATAACCGATATTTAAAACAGTATCTCGAACTATGCCCATAACATCGGCATAACCATCAGTTGTGACTTCACCAGCGACGTGGACTTGACCCGTTGTAATCAAAGTTTCCACTGCAACGCGAGATTTTTTGTCTTGAGTAAGTAATGAGTCCAATACCGCATCAGAGATTGCATCGGCAATCTTGTCTGGGTGGCCTTCTGTTACTGATTCAGATGTAAATAGACGTTGTGACATTGTCTTAACCTAACTGCTTAAGGGCGTAATCAAGGAGATGATGGGCAAGCGTGTCTTTAGATTGTCGTGTTATGGGCACTAAATCCCCGCTACGAAGGATAATTGTACCTTCAGTTTCATCCTGACCAAAGATGGCTCCCCCAGTGACATCATTTACATAAATCAGGTCCAAGCCCTTGGATATGAGTTTGGACTTTGCAGATGCAATGAGATCGCTAGTTTGTGCGGCAAAGCCCACCATGACTTGTTTGACTTTCTTCGCTGACAACGTTGCCAGAAGATCTGGGTTTTCTTGAAGATCAATAGAGGTGAAATGTATTTTCTCAATCTTCTCACTGGAACTCTTCTTTGGTCTAGCATCTGCAACCGCTGCGCTCATGATCAAGATATCTGTATCAGAAAAGCCTTTCTCCAACTCAGTAAGCATCTGCTGCGCACTTTCAACATGGGTAACCCTTACACCATTACATTCAGGCATATCAACATTTGCTGCAATTAAGTGAACGCTGGCACCCCGAGCAGCTGCAGCCCTAGCGATGGCAATTCCTTGCTTGCCAGATGATCTATTTCCAATGAATCGAACGGGATCAATAGCCTCTCGCGTTCCACCGGCGGTTACTAAAACTTTCTTGCCAAGAAGATCGCGCCTTATCCCATTCATGGCAAAGAATGCATCAATAATTGCTTGCGTATGAGGGAAACGACCTTGACCAGAGTCAGAGCCGGTTAATCGACCAACATCTGGTTCCATCACTACAAAACCACGTGCTCTAAGCGTTTGAACATTTGCAACAGTTGCAGGATCTAGCCACATAGTTGGATGCATGGCAGGCACCACCAACTTTGGAACAGCACTGGCTAAGACAAGATTAGTTAGTAAATCGTCGGCTCTACCCATGGCTAAACGAGCGATCAGATCTGCCGTGGCTGGGGCGATAATGAAAAAATCAGCTAATTTGGCTAAAGATATGTGACGAACTTGATCAACGTCTTCCCACACCTGTGTAGTTACAGCTCGGCCAGATAGCCCCTGCCATGTGGCAGCGCCGACAAAGTTGAGTGAATTGGGTGTTGGAACAACAGTGACTGAAAAACCGCTATCTTGAAGGCGCCGAAGTAAATCGGCAGATTTATAAGCAGCTATTCCACCACCAATACCGAGAATAACCTCACGGTTAGTGGCGCTCATACACTCAGTACTTAAGCTGTTGGTTCTAGATTTTCAATCGTGAGCAAACCTTCATTAATCTCGCGAAGTGCAATTGATAATGGTTTCTCATGAACATGTGTCTCAACTAGTGGTCCCACATATTCAAGAAGACCTTCACCTAGTTGTGAGTAATACGCGTTGATCTGGCGGGCGCGCTTGGCAGCATACAAAACCAAACTGTATTTAGAGCCGCTTTTGTCTAGAAGTTCATCGATTGGTGGATTTGTAATTCCATCCATGTTTATACCCCGCTCAGATCTAGTGTGCCGTGAGAATCCACCTTCGGATTCAAGAGGTTAATGCTACCAGTTGAGCAACCACCTGTTCGACGGCGTCATTTATGATGACATGGTCGAAAAAAGAGGCCGAAGCAAGCTCTTCTTGGGCTAACTGCAACCTTTGGGAGCGTCTATCTGGATCATCAGTTCCACGTCCTTCTAAACGAGCAACCAACTCTTCCCACGAAGGAGGTTCTAGGAATACCAGAATGGCCTGAGGTAGATGAGCCTTAACTTGCTTTGCGCCATCTATTTCAATCTCTAACAAAACATTTTCACCGCGCAATAGCGCATCCCGTACTTCTACACTCGGTGTTCCGTAGCGATTTCCAGCAAACTCTGCCCATTCCAAAAATTCATCAGCTTTGATTCTGCGATCAAATTCATCGTTAGAAATGAAGAAGTAATCAATACCATTGAGTTCGTTTACACGAGGCTCTCTTGTTGTTGCTGACACACTGACCCAAAAATCTCCGGATCTTCGCAAAAGGGCAGCGACTGTACTTTTTCCTACTCCCCCTGGGCCAGAAAGAACAATGAGTTTGCCAGGACGCACTGCGTGTGTATTTTTCATAAATTCGCTGCGCAGTTCCTTAATTTGATGGCGACCAAGTCCAGCAATTCTACGCGTTGGCGAGATACTTAATCTCTCCATAAGGCTCTGGGCTCTGACCTTTCCGACACCAGAAAGTGCTTCCAATAGTTCTCTTACTCGCATTTTAGCAACAGCATCATCTCTATGCGCTAACTCCAAAACAGTATCAATGGTGTAATCACCTGACTTTATTTTGGATTTAACCTCTGCCCGTCGCTTTCTAGATGCCGCTGCCTTGGCTAATGCATCAGCACGCTGCTGCGTTGTAAGTACTGGAGGTGCTCCCACGCGCTAACCCTAACTGCTTGTGAAGCTAATTGAGAATCTGCTCTGCCAGCTCTATCGCTCTCTCGCGCATGGCTTGGGCTCCATCTGCAAATCGTTGCGTGATTGGGCGACCTATCACGACGTAATTCGCACCTCGGTCGATAGCTTCGCGAGGTGTCATAGTTCTAGCTTGGTCATCAGCACTAGAAGAATCAACCGGTCGAACACCAGGAGTGATGATTGTTATCTCATCTCCCAGATTTTGACGAATGGCCAAGATTTCAAGTGGTGAGCACACAATCGCTCGAGCGCCACCAGCCACCGCAATCTTTGCCAAGCCGACTGCTGAATCAAGAGCATGAGATCTAAAGCCGATATCTGATACATCTCTTTCTGACAATGAGGTCAAAATTGTGACAGCGGTGATATGCGTTGAAGGCATGGCATCTACAGCAGCTTGCACCATGGCACTGCCACCTGCTGCATGAACAGTGAGAAACTTAGGTCGCAAAGTCGAAACAGCCCTTGCTGCTCCAGCGACTGTGTGTGGAATATCGTGAAATTTGAGATCTAAGAAAATGTCGGTATTGCAACTTCCTGCTATTTCTTTGACACCCTCATTACCAAAACTTGTGTAGAACTCCAAGCCCAACTTCACTACTGATATCACTCCATCGGTAGCAGCAACCCAAGATTTAGCAATCTCTAGATCATTTGTGTCAACGGCTAGAACTATAGGAGCCGGCTTATTCATTCTCTACTCACCTTCTGGTCTATGTGCATAGCCGATTGCTTGACGCAGTGAGGTGAAACCTTTGGCAATCAACAAATCCTTAAGCTCATTTTGAATAGACATGATCGCTGTTGGGTTGCCAAAGCTGGCAGTACCAATCGACACACCGCTTGCACCTGCTGCAATCATCTCTAGTGCATCGCGGCCGCTAGAGATTCCTCCCATTCCAAGAATGGGAACTTGTGGCATTTCAGCGTGAACTTGATACACCGCTCTTACTGCAATTGGTTTGATTGCAGGACCTGATAAACCGCCCGTTTTTCCACCAAGGTGTGGGCGCATAGTATCCAGGTTTATAACCATTCCTAAAACAGTGTTAATCAGCGCTAGACCGTCGGCTCCGGCATCAACTACACCCTTAGCAATAGAAACTAAATCAGTTACATCGGGAGAGAGCTTGGCAATAATGGGAAGTTCCCCGCCAATAGTTCTGCGCACACCATCAATAACGCGTCTAGAAGCTTCGGGATCACAAGCAAAAACTAAGCCTCTATTTTCAACGTTAGGACAGGAAATATTGACCTCAATTGCGCTAATGCCAGAAACGCTACGCAATTTACGTGCCAGAGTTGAATACTCTTCCACTGTCTCACCAGCAATTGAGATGATGATGCGCGCTTTTTCTTCAACTAGAAACGGAACATCCTTAGCTAAAAACGCATCAATACCAGGGCCTTGTAAACCGATGGAATTGAGCATTCCGCTTGGTGTTTCTGCCATGCGCGGTGTTGCGCGGCCATTGCGAGCTTTGAGCATTACTGACTTTGTTACGACACCACCCATGGTTTTGATATCAAAAAACTGCGACAGCTCGCGGCCAGAGCTGGCGCAACCACTTGCGGTGAAAGTTGGCGCTGGAAACCAGGCATTGCCTAATGTGGTTGAGAAATCTAATGCGGTCATAGAGCTTTCCCAACTTTGTCCCACTGAACGAAAGATCCATCCATAACAGGGCCATCAATACATGAGCGAAGCATCGAGATGTTTCCATCAGCATCTACTACAGGTAATACACAAGTCATACATATTCCAATACCACACGCCATTGATTCCTCTACTGCGCATTGGTGAACAACATCAGTTCCTCGTGTTATCTCATCGATAGCCGAAAGCATCGCCATGGGTCCACATGAGTAAATAACTGCAATATTGAGATCGTGAATCAACCCTGCAATTGGCTCAGTGACACGGCCTGCCTGACCCATGGAGCCGTCTTCGGTGTAAATGCGAAGTGAGTTAACGGCTCGCTTTCCTTCCATAGGTGCGTAAATCTTTGATGCAGTACTTGCCCCTAGCAACATATCCACGCGGCATCCTTTAGCGTTGAGTACTTCGGCTAGTCCAAACAGCGGAGCAGATCCATAACCCCCACCAACTAGAAGAACTTGAACTGGTTCTGTTGGAATTCCAAAAGCAGTTCCAAGTGGAACGATGATATCTAGAATTGCGCCTTCACCCTGGGCACATAACCACTTACTACCTTGCCCGTGTGGTGCAACAATTAACTCCATTGTTCCGCCAGAGACTGAATTAGACGAGACGCGAGATATCGCAAAAGCTCTGCGCAACACCATTCTCGAATTTTCGCCCCCGACACTGATAGCAACAAAGTTACCGGGCCGACACTTTTGAGCTAGATCACCGATGTTAACAATGAGCTGGTGGTACTGCCCCACGCGTTTGTTGCTAACAACATTTGCGCGAATGTGCGCTGCATTCTTGTTGATGCCAGCCATTTAGTCCAACCACTTCTGAAGTGACTTAATGGACAAGCTATTGCTTTGCAAAAATCGAATTCCTTCTACCGCTGCGCTAAAGCCGGCAGTCGTTGTAATAATTGGAATTGAGCGCTGGACCGATGCAGTGCGAATAGCCCAACCATCTTGACGTGTCCCTCTACCAACGGGAGTGTTGATTACTAAATCAATATCTCCAGAGTTGATGATCTCGACGATGGTTCTCTCGCCCATAGGCCCGCTTCCCTCAGAATTCTTTCGCACAGTCACGCACGTTACGCCATGCATATTCAAAAAGCCGGCAGTTCCCTCCGTGGCTAGGATTCTAAATCCACATTCTTGCAAACCAAGGGCTGCTTGAATTCCCGATTCCTTATCCTTATCAGCCAACGAGATAAAGACGGTTCCAGACTTAGGCAGTGGACCAAACGCTGCAATCTGACTTTTTGCATAGCTTTCACCGAAAGTTGGAGAAATACCCATTACTTCTCCAGTAGATCTCATCTCTGGTCCAAGGACTGCGTCAACACCACGACCATCACTTCGACGGAATCTGTTCCACGGTAGAACTGCTTCCTTAACTGAAATACCTTTTGCAACTGCGTCCCCACTGGCGGGAAGAAGTGAATCGCTGCGAAGTTCGGCAATGGTTGAACCAACTGCAATTCTGGCAGCAGCCTTTGCTAATGCTACTCCTGTTGCTTTACTCACAAAGGGAACTGTTCTGGAAGCACGAGGATTAGCTTCTAGTACATACAAAACATTGTCAGCTATCGCGAACTGAATGTTTATCAAGCCCCGCACGTTGACGCCTCGTGCAATCTTTTCAGTTGCCTGGCGAATTTCTATAAGCTGGGCTGATGTAACAGTCATCGACGGTAGAACACAAGCACTATCTCCACTGTGAATTCCTGCCTCCTCGATGTGCTCCATCACACCACCCAGAAACAACTCATGGCCATCAAAAAGAGCATCCACGTCAATTTCAATTGCACTATCTAAGAATCTATCCACTAAAACTGGATGATCAGGCGTTATATCGGTGGCACGTGTAATGAAACCACCAAGCGCGGCGTCGTCATAAACGATCTCCATACCGCGACCACCTAGAACGAAGGAGGGACGAACGAGTACTGGATATCCAATCCTTTGAGCGATTGTCAGCGCCTCCAACTGCGAAGCAGCCATTCCAAATTCTGGTGCGGTTAATCCCTGCTTTTTGAGAATATTTCCAAATGCTCCGCGCTCTTCAGCCAAATTGATCGCATCCGGAGATGTTCCAAGAATCGTGATTCCGGCAGCTTTCAATCCTGCAGCAAGGCCAAGAGGTGTTTGTCCACCTAGCTGTGTAATAACTCCGACTACTGGACCAGCGAGTGATTCTGCGTGCACAACTTCAATTACATCTTCTAAAGTTAAAGGCTCGAAATAGAGACGATTACTTGTGTCATAATCCGTTGAAACAGTTTCAGGGTTGCAGTTGACCATAATTGTCTCAAAACCTGCTTCACGCAATACAAAGGATGCGTGAACACATGAATAATCAAATTCAATTCCTTGCCCTATTCGATTTGGACCACTACCCAAAATGATCACAGCAGGAGTCGTGCGAGGCTTGACTTCACTCTCTTCTTCATAAGAGGAATAGTGGTAAGGCGTGAAAGCCTCAAACTCTGCGGCGCATGTGTCCACCGTCTTATAAACCGGCCGAATTCCTAAATGATGACGCTCACGTCGGATATCTTCTTCTTGCAGTCCGCGCAGAGTTGCAATCTGATTATCTGAAAAGCCGTTTCCCTTTGCCTCTCGTAGCTTTTCAGCTGTTAACTCCCCCAGCTGCGTGAGTGCAAATGCCTGCTCGTTAATGATTTGGATCTGTCGCAAATACCAAGGATCAATCTTGGTCGCTGCAAAGACATCCTCGATAGAAGCACCTGCCCACATCGCCTTCTGAACTTGCTGAAGACGATATTCTGTTGGAACCTTCATCGCTACCAAGAGATTTGCTCTTTCCTGTTCACTAATCTGTGGCCAACCAAAGATCGCTTCCTTGCGCTCAAGAGAGCGTAGAGCTTTCATAAGCGCTTCAGAAAACGAGCGACCGATAGCCATCGCCTCACCAACACTCTTCATCGTTGTCGTTAAGCGAGGGTCAGCATCTGCGAATTTCTCGAAAGCAAAACGTGGCACCTTGACAACTACATAATCAAGAGTTGGCTCAAATGAGGCTGGTGTTGTTTTAGTGATGTCATTTTGGATCTCATCCAGGGTGTAACCGATTGCCAGCTTCGTTGCAATTTTTGCAATTGGAAAACCAGTGGCCTTTGAGGCTAAAGCACTAGATCGTGAAACTCTAGGGTTCATCTCAATGACGATAATTCGACCATTTTCAGGATTAACTGCAAACTGAATATTGCAGCCTCCAGTTGCAACGCCGACTTCTCGAATGATGTCGATTGATAAGTCACGAAGCTTTTGATATTCAACATCAGTCAACGTCATTGCAGGTGCAACGGTTATGGAATCTCCCGTGTGAGTACCCATGGGATCAAGGTTTTCGATAGTACAAACAATGACCACGTTATCCTTGTGATCGCGCATAACCTCAAGCTCATACTCTTTCCAACCCAAGATCGATTCTTCTAGAAGAACCTCAGAAGTTGGACTATGACGCAAACCAGCTCCAGCAATTTGATTCAACTCTTCTTCACTAAAGGCGATTCCAGATCCAAGTCCACCCATAGTGAAAGAAGGGCGAACAACAACAGGATAGTTAAGTTCAACTACAGCTGCGAAAATCTCATCCATGGTGTGACAAATAACCGACTTAGCTGACTCTCCCCCAACTTTTTCGACAATGCCTCTGAACAATTCGCGGTTTTCGCCACGTTGAATTGCAGGAATATCAGCGCCAATGAGTTTCACACCGTACTTATCCAATATCCCACCCTCAAAAAGACCAATCGCGGCATTAAGTGCGGTTTGACCACCTAATGTTGCTAGAACTGCATCTGGCTTTTCTAACGCAATAATCTTCTCGATAATCACTGAAGTAATGGGTTCGATATATGTTGCATCTGCAAACTCTGGATCAGTCATAATTGTGGCTGGGTTTGAGTTGACCAAAATAACTCGAATACCTTCAGCCCGAAGCACTCGACAAGCTTGGGTTCCTGAATAATCAAACTCACATGCCTGTCCAATAACAATTGGACCACTTCCTATTACTAGAACGCTTTTAATTGAAGGATCCAGAGGCATTAGGCCTTCACCTTCTTTCCCATCAAATCAATGAAGCGATCAAAGAGATATGCGGCATCATGTGGACCGGCTGCAGCTTCGGGGTGATACTGAACTGAGAACGCTGCACCTTCCAGCAATTGCAAACCTTCAACAACTCCATCGTTTAAACACACATGCGTTACTTCACCAGGACCATACACCGTTGTGAACTGAGCATCTGTTGGAGCCTTGAGGGCGAAACCATGGTTATGTGCAGTGATTTCTACTTTTTGAGTGTTCCTATCAATAACAGGTTGATTGATACCTCGGTGGCCAAATTGCAACTTATATGTCTCAAAGCCAAGTGCGCGACCAAGAATTTGATGACCGAAACAAATACCAAATATGGGTATTTGGGCGCCAAGAACTTGTCGGACAAGCTCGATTGTTTCAGTCATAGTCGCGGGATCTCCAGGGCCATTAGATAAAAAAACGCCATCTGGATGAACTGCCTGAATCTCTTCAAAAGTTGAATCATGAGGCATAACATGAACCTCAACACCGCGCTGCGCCAACATTCGTGGTGTTGCAGCTTTAATTCCAAGATCTAGCGCCGCAACTACGAACTTCTTCTTGCCAACTGATGGAACCACATACGTCTTGGGAGTTGAAACATCCTTAACAAGGTAGGCACCTGCCATGTGAGGCGATTTTCGAACTTCAACAACCATCTCTTCGCGAGTCAGTTCGAGGTTAGAAAATATTCCAACACGCATTGCACCACGATCGCGTAAGTGACGTGTGATTGCACGAGTATCTACTCCTTGAATTCCCACAATATTCTGGGAAATCAACTCTGCTTCTAAATCATTCTCAGAGCGCCAATTAGATGTTAATGAGGATGGGTTGCGAACAACGAAACCGGCAACCCAAATCTTTGATGATTCATTATCTTGAGTATTCATGCCGGTATTGCCAATATGTGGAGCAGTCATAACAACAATTTGCTTGTGATAGGAAGGATCTGTCAAAGTTTCCTGATACCCAGTCATACCAGTTTGAAAAACAGCTTCACCAAAAGTGCGACCAGGAGCTCCCCACGAGCGGCCCTCAAAGATTCGACCGTCATCTAGAACAAGGAAAGCCGGCGCCATTACTACACCACCTTGTCTATAACTTTTGAATCAATCATGGTTGCTCGACCATCAAAGAAAGTATGTGTTACTAATCCTGGCAACTCATAGCCATGGAATGGAGTATTACGACTCTTTGAGAGAACCAAATCGCGATCTACAACCCAGCTTTTGGTTGGATTTATTACAGTTATATGTGCGGGGGATCCGACTACAAGTTGTTGACCATGATGTGAGTATCGACCGATAACTGCTGGAGTTATTGACATGCGTTGGGCTACACCGGCCCAATCTAAAAGTCCGTTCTCGACCATAGTTTTTGCGACAATTGAAAGGGCCGTTTCCAAACCAATCATTCCAAATGATGCTTCAGCCCATTCACAGTCTTTAGTTTCACTGGTATGGGGTGCATGATCCGTTGCAACAATATCGATGGTTCCATCGGCTAACGCCTCGCGTAACGCCGTCACATCATGTTCTGTACGAAGCGGTGGGTTCACTTTGAAGACTGGGTCATAGGAACTCGCTAGATCATCTGTTAACAACAGGTGATGAGGTGTTACTTCAGCT
>JAGWYO010000053.1 GCA_018969355.1 Actinomycetales bacterium | reverse complement strand
CTTTATTTGGATGATCTGGATTTAGAGACAGAAAACGCAGTCACAGTTGTTGAATGGGGCGGGGCTGAATCTGCACGGTTGAGTGAAGATCGATTAGAGATAAGCATTGATAGAACCAATGAGATCCGCCAAGTTGAGATTAAAGCCATTGGTGCTCGCTGGGATGGCTTTGCGATATGAGAATTACTTTAGCAATTGATACTTCAACCTCTCGCACATCAGTTGCAGTCATAGGAGATGGTTCAATACTGTGGAGTGGGCACAGAGATGGTGCAACAGAGCATGGACCAGCTTTGCCCTCACTGGTTCAAGAAGGCATTAAAGGATTTGCTATCGATGAAGTTGTAGTTGGGATGGGACCTGGTCCATTTACAGGATTGCGTGTGGGAATCGCTTTTGCACAAAGTTTTGCATTAGCTCGAGGGATTTCTGTGCGAGGGGTGTGTTCACTCGATGCCATCGCAGCACAGGTTGATGAAAAAGACTTTATTGTCACTGTCGATGCTAGACGCAAAGAGGTTTACTGGGCTCGCTTTAAAGATGGAGTTCGTATTGGCGAACCAGCCGTGAGTTTTCCAGCAGATGTTTCAGGTGCCCCAATTCATCCTGATCTTTATCCAGATTTGAAAGCGTTAGTTGCACTTTCGGCAAACATAACTGAACCGATGTATTTGCGCAGACCAGATGCAGTGGCAACGGCGGATCGAAAATGATTACTTATCGCGACGCTAATTCCTTTGATATTCCAGTTCTGGTTTCATTAGATAAGGAGTTGTTTCCATATTCGCCATGGTCTGCGGGGCAATACCGGGAAGAAATCTCTGCCCCCACACGCCTCTTTGTTGTCGCACTAGATGATGCAAGCAGTGTTATTGGCTATGCAGGAGTTTTTGCACCAGGGGGAGCTGAAGCTGATGTTTTAACCGTGGGTGTAGTTCCGCAGCATCGCGGGCAAGGAGTTGCTCGAGCATTAATGGCACGCATTACCAAATGGGCGCTAGACCAAGGCTCAATCGCCATGATGTTAGAGGTTAAAACCGATAACGTTGAAGCTATTTCTTTATATGAATCCCTTGGTTACGTAAAGCTAAATGTTCGCAAAGATTACTTTGGCAGTGGATTAGATGCATTAGTCATGCGCAAGGAGTTGCCATGAGTGAGCCACTAGTACTGGGATTTGAAACATCATGTGATGAAACTGCGGTGGGAATTGTTCGTGGTCGTACTTTGCTGGCAAATGTCATTGCATCTAGCGTTGAAGAACATGCACGTTTTGGTGGAGTAGTTCCTGAGATTGCTAGCAGAGCCCACTTAGAGGCCATGCAGCCAACGATTAAAAAGGCTCTAGCTGATGCAAAGGTTTCACTTAACGACATTGATGCAATTGCAGTCACTGCTGGTCCTGGATTAGTTGGCGCGTTGCTTGTTGGCGTGGGATCTGCGGCAGGTCTTGCTCTTGGTTTAGATAAACCGATTTATGCAGTTAATCATTTAGCGGCCCACGTTAGCGTTGATTACTTAACTCATGCACAAGAGATTGAGCCAACTATTGCACTCCTTGTTAGTGGTGGGCACTCGTCGTTACTTCAAGTCAATGACATCACATCATCGGTGGTGAAGTTAGGACAGACTATTGATGATGCTGCAGGTGAGGCTTTTGACAAAATAGCCAGGGTAATGAAGTTAGGGTTTCCTGGAGGACCTGCCATTGATGCACTTGCAAAAGAGGGTAATGCCACCGCAATTGATTTTCCACGCGGTCTAACAACTTCTAATGATTGGCACACACGCCCTTATGACTTTTCATTCTCCGGTTTAAAAACTGCTGTTGCTAGATATCTAGAGGGCGTTCCAGATTATGTTCGCTCCGATGTTGCAGCCTCTTTCCAAGAATCCATTGTTGATGTCTTGATGCTCAAAGCGCTGGCGGCATGTAAGGAGAGCGGGATAGATTCATTGGTTATTGCCGGTGGCGTTGCTGCCAACTCCCGATTACGGGCAGTGGCGGCTGCGCGATGTGAACAGGCTGGAATTGCTTTGAGGATCCCAGCCCCGGGGCTGTGCACCGATAACGGGGCTATGGTGGCCAGCCTGGGCGCTTTGATGGCAGCAGCTGGGCGTGAGCCTAGCCCTGTGGCTTTTGATGCTGATTCCAGCCTGCCAGTAACAGTTGTGAGCCTGTCCTAGCCGATTTGCCGTTGGGAATAGCCCCGTCTAACCTTGCGTTAGCACTCACGGGTCCACACTGCTAACCGGGCCCGCACGAGGAAATCTTTAACTAAAAGGAGTTAGGCACATGGCCATTAAGCCACTAGAAGATCGCATCGTAATCAAGACAAACGAAGCTGAAACAACAACAGCATCTGGTCTTGTTATCCCAGATACAGCAAAAGAAAAGCCACAAGAGGGCACTGTTATTGCAGTTGGTCCAGGTCGCTTTGACGATGGTGTTCGCGTTCCAATGGATGTCAAAGTTGGCGATGTAGTTCTTTATAGCAAGTACGGCGGCACTGAAATCAAGCACGGCGGAGATGACCTCTTGGTTCTTTCAGCACGCGACATTCTCGCTGTAATCGAGAAGTAAATGGGAAAATCCCTTCAATTCGACGAGCAAGCACGTCGAGCAATGGAACGTGGCGTCAACATTCTTGCTGACACTGTAAAAGTAACTCTTGGACCTAAGGGTCGCAACGTAGTAATCGCTAAGTCCTATGGTGCTCCAATTATCACCAACGACGGCGTGACTATCGCTAAAGAGATTGAACTTTCAGATCCTGCTGAAAACATGGGCGCACAGCTAGTTAAGGAAGTAGCAACTAAGACTAATGATGTTGCTGGTGACGGAACTACAACTGCAACTGTTCTAGCTCAAGCAATGGTTAAAGAAGGATTACGTAACCTTGCAGCTGGCGCACAGCCAATGGATATTAAGCAAGGAATCGAAGCTGCAGTTGCTGCAGTTTCAGAAAACCTTCGCAAGCAAGCTACTCCAGTAAGTGGAAAAGCACAGATTGCAGATGTTGCAACTATCTCTGCTCAAGATCGCGCTATCGGTGATTTAATCGCTGAGGCTTTTGAGAGAGTTGGTAAAGATGGCGTCATCACTGTTGAAGAGGCATCTACAACTGGCCTAGACCTAGAGTTCACAGAAGGAATGCAGTTCGATAAGGGCTACATCTCTCCATATTTCGTCACAGATCAAGATCGTATGGAATCAATTCTTGAAGATGCATACGTGCTTATTTCAGCTGGAAAGATCTCTGCTTTAGCAGAGCTACTTCCTATCCTTGAGAAGGTATCTGCTACATCAAAGCCACTTTTGATCATCGCTGATGACATCGAAGGCGAGGCACTATCAACGCTAGTTGTTAACCGCATGCGTGGAGTCTTTACTTCCGTGGCCGTTAAAGCCCCTGGCTTTGGTGATCGCCGTAAGGCAATGTTGCAAGACATCGCAACGCTAACTGGCGGACAAGTTATCTCTGCTGAAATTGGTATGAAGCTAGATGCTGCAACTTTAGAAGATCTCGGTCGCGCACGTCGCATCGTGGTTTCAAAGGATGCAACAACAATTGTTGAAGGCGCTGGAGACAAGGGCGCCGTTGCTGCCCGTGTTGGCGAGCTTCGCAAAGAGATTGAAAACTCAGATTCTTCTTGGGATAAAGAGAAGCTACAAGAGCGTGTTGCAAAGCTTGCTGGTGGCGTTTGCGTCATCAAGGTTGGAGCACACACTGAAGTAGAACTCAATGAAAAGAAGCACCGTCTTGAGGATGCAATCTCTGCTACTCGCGCAGCCGTTGAAGAAGGAATCGTTGTTGGCGGAGGCGCAGCACTTGTGCATGCAGCTGATGCTCTAGATGGCGATCTTGGCTTCACTGGCGATAAGGCAGTGGGAGTTCGTTTAGTGCGCAAAGCTTGC
>JAGWYO010000052.1 GCA_018969355.1 Actinomycetales bacterium | reverse complement strand
TGTGAATTTATATGCACAAGATGATCCACAACGCGCACATAAGCACGGTGTTGCAGCTGCCCACCACGCAGGTCGTTTAGCTGTTGTCCGAGAATCTGCTGGCTATGCAGCCTATCGCGCCGGCCATTATGAAATTGCGCTAAGAGAACTGCGTGCATCACATCGAATCTCCGGTGATGTTTCCATGTGGCCAGTAATGGCAGATTGTGAACGAGGACTTGGGAACCCTCTGAAAGCATTGAATTTGGCTGGTTCTGATGAGGTTAAACGATTGGCAAAACCTGAAGAGATAGAAATGCGAATTGTTGCATCAGGTGCTCGCCGCGATCTCGGTGAATTTGATGCAGCTGTTGTGACATTGACGTGCAAGGAGCTCAAGAACGAACAAGAGCAGTGGGCAGTGCGATTGCGCTATGCCTATGCCGATGCGCTGGAGGCTGCTGGGCGTAAGGAAGAATCGCAAGAGTGGTTTTCAAAGTGTGCTCAAATCGATGCCGAAGAGGTCACCGATGCCGCGCAGCGTTGTTTGTAATTAGTTACCCACAGCACAACTTCTAACCATTAACTCTTTGTCGCTGCCTCTGGTAATCATCATCCTTTCCGATTAATTGAAGAGATGAGTTGATGTATGAGTGAAAAAAAGGGGAAGAGAAAGAGTGCGGTAGTTGAAGTAGAGGAAGAAGATTTCTCTCTTAATGATCTTCTTTTGAGAGGTCGCATTTCTGCTGTCGCAGTTGAGAAAGAACTGCCATCGGGGGATAAGGTCGTTGAGTTTCGCCTCATTGTTTCTAGGCAAGGACGCGATGGTGTCGACACTTTAGATGTCGGCGCTTGGAGCGCTAAATCACGGCGAATAGCCCTTACTTTGAGGCCCGATGAATGGGTAGAAGTATCGGGTGCTATTCACAGGCGTTTTTGGACCGGTGCCGGTGGACTTGCAAGCCGTTGGCAGGTTGAAGCCGTTGAGATTTCTCGAATTTAGATAGGCTTGCGGCTATGGCCAATGACATCTTTGCAACACTGCGCACTTATCTGAGCAAAATTACTGACGGCGACAAGAACGCTTCAGAGGTAGCTTCCACTGTTAATCAATGGCTGCGCGAAGGTGGCGAAGCCCTAAAGGTCAAGATTGAGGACGAAGTAGAGCGCTCAGTTTCTAAAATGGGATTTGTTAAACGCGGGGAGTTTGAGGCCCTTAAAGAAGAAGTAGCACGGTTGAAAATGAGTAAACCGGTCAAGAAAGCTGCTACACCTAAGAAAAAGAGCGTAAAGAAAGTTGTGCTTAAGAAAGGGAGCAGAAAATGACAACTAACTCTGAACGGATGCAGAGTGAGAATTTAGTAGAAGAAGTTCGCAGTGAGTTAGTTGAGATTGATTCAATGAATGTTAATGATCATGGTGATCGCTACGAGCAGTTACATCAAAAGCTCTCTACTGCCCTTTCCTCTATCGATGGGTTGTAAGTAGGGCACGTGAAGATTCGCCTTGATGCAGAGTTAGTGCGCCGGGAGTTGGCCCGTTCGCGCGAGCACGCATCGGATTTGATTGAGGCCCGTTCAGTTTTAGTTAATGGAATCCCAGCATCAAAGCCGGCAACTATGGTCGATGCTGAAACCTCAATAAAACTCCATGGCAAGCGCGATGATTTTGTTTCTCGGGGCGGTCACAAATTAGCTGGGGCATTGGATGCTTTTACTGGCGTTGTTGTTGAGGGAAAACGCTGTTTAGATGCAGGAGCCTCAACTGGCGGATTTACTGATGTTTTATTGCGAAGGGGAGCTGATCGTGTTGTTGCCGTTGATGTTGGTTATGGGCAATTGGCGTGGGAACTTCGCCAAGATCCACGAGTAACGGTGCATGATCGCACCAATATTCGCCATCTCACAGGTGAAGTCATTGGGGATCCGATTGATTTAGTTGTTGCAGATCTTTCTTTTATTTCACTGACTCTCGTTCTGCCTGCTTTAGCTGCAGTGTCAAAGCCGGATGCGGACTTTGTTGTGATGGTCAAACCTCAGTTTGAAGTCGGACGCGAGAAGCTAGGAGCTGGCGGAGTTGTTCGCGATCCTGCCCTCAGAAAAGGGGCAGTCATTGAAGTGGCCGATTCTGCTTATGATGTCGGTCTTGGAACGTTAGGAATTGCAGCTAGTCCACTACCAGGACCTGCTGGAAATGTTGAATATTTCTTGTGGCTGCGCCGAGGAGCCCCAGAGATTGATCATGCGGTGTTAGATCAAGCGATAGCGATTGGACCGCAATAAATGAGCGCACGCAACCTATTACTTGTCTGCAATCCTTCGCGCAAGGAAGCAGTTGATGCGGCCAGATCCCTTGCTAAAGATTTTACTGTTGGAGGTTTTTCCCTCTACACAATCTCCGATGTAGAAATTCCTGGAGTAGTTAAGTGTGATGTCGCTTCGGTGCCACAATTAGAGGTGGCCGTTGTGTTGGGCGGGGATGGCACGATGTTGCGAGCTGCAGAAGTTACGAGAGAGCAGCAAATTCCATTGCTGGGTGTGAATTTGGGCCATGTTGGATTTTTGGCAGAAGTTGAAAAACCGCCTCTATCTGCAATTGTGTCAGCAATAACAAAACGTGAATATGTCTTAGATTCTCGAATGGTGTTGCAATATGCCGTTAAGAGAGACGGTAAAACTCTGTCGCAAGGTTGGGCGCTTAATGAAGTAACAGTTGAAAGAGAACGTTCAACAATGGTTGAGCTTTTTCTTGAAATTGATGGACGTCCTATTTCGCGTTGGGGCTGCGATGGCTTGATCTGCTCCACACCAACTGGTTCAACTGCATATGCTTTCTCCGCCGGAGGACCTGTCGTATGGCCAGAAGTTGATGCACTAGTTGTTGTGCCAATTTCGGCACATGCCCTTTTCTCACGTCCACTTGTTATTTCTCCTCAATCTGAAATTGTGCTAAAAGTTGAATCCAAAGAAGCGGTCTTATCGGCCGATTCATTACGCAAATTTGAATTGCAATTAGGAGATCGTGTTCTTATAACCAAGGATTCCTCCGTTGTTAAGTTGGCGCACCTGACTAACACCGTATTTAGTGATCGATTGGTGGCTAAATTCAAACTCCCCGTTGAGGGCTGGCGCGGTGAGTGATCGAACATTTCTAGAAGAAATATCTATTCGCTCCATTGGAGTTATTGAGCACTCCACCCTTGAAATATCCCCGGGATTAACTGTTTTAACGGGTGAGACTGGGGCTGGCAAGACGATGGTTTTAACTGCATTGAATCTCATCTTGGGCGGGAAAAGTGATAGTTCACTCGTGCGCAAGGGCAGTGAAAGATTAGTCGCTAGTGGCAGTTTTAGTGTTCCAAAAGCTTTGCAGGATTCTTTTGAAGAACACGGTTTGCAAGTTGAAGATGGACAGTTAATTCTCACAAGAACTGTCAATGCAGATGGTAAGAGTAAAGCAACAAGTAATGCGATTGCTGTGCCATCGAGTGTGCTAGCTGCGGCAAGTGAAAACCTGGTGGAAGTGCACGCTCAAGCTGCAAACGTGAACATGACGAAAGCAGCCAAGCAAAGAGATTTGCTGGATCGATTTGGCGGCAAAGAATTACATACCGCGTTAGTGAATTATCAAAGCGAATTAGCCAACTATCACGAACTCAAGTCCCGAATATCGGCAATGAAGAAGAGCATTGATTCAAGAGATGCACAGTTAAGTGAACTGCGTGAGTTCGCAGCTGTTATGGGAAAATTGAAATTAGAGCGCGGAGAGCTACAAGAGATAACGACTGAGATAGGGCGCTTATCGAGTGTTGAGGAACTTCGATTGGCTGCACAAAACGCCGCCAGCGTTATTGAAGAAGAAGAGTCAGGTTCGCTGACAACCCTTGGAATTACTAGGAAATCACTGGATTCGGTTCGAGCCAAAGATCCACAAATTGAAGAGCTCTATCAAAAGGTAAGT
>JAGWYO010000051.1 GCA_018969355.1 Actinomycetales bacterium | reverse complement strand
GATCTTGTGTCTGAGCAACGCTCTGTAATGGGCGCACTGCAAAACCGGATTAGCTACATTAACCAGAACTTAGAGGCGTATAGCACCAACTTGCAGAGCTCACGCTCGGCCATCATGGATGCGGACTTTGCAGCAGAAACGGCCAAACTTACCAAGGGTCAGATCTTGCAGCAGGCTGCCACCGCGATGTTGGCGCAAGCGAACCAAATGCCGAACATTGTTCTGTCGTTGTTGAAATAATGGACTAGGTTGACGTATAGTGTGATAACGCACTATACGTCTTAGGTATAAAGATATTGAGGAGAAGTTTGTAAATGAGCTCACCAGTTAACGCATACACCAGCGCTAGTAATAGTGCGGCAGTTTTGCAAACTGCTGGCACCTTATCTGGCAGCGTTGCACCGCGCAAATCTGATTCAGAAATCATTGCCCAGGTAGCCTCAACCGAGATCAAGCCCTCTGGAATTAGTGAGACGGTTAAGCCTACCAAGGAAGCGATGGAAAAAATTGCCGCTGACTTGCAAAAATTTGTTCAATCGATGGGTCGTAATCTTAGCTTTTCAGTTGATGAAACTACGGGCTATCACATTGTTAAGGTTGTAAATCCAACAACTGGAGAATTAGTACGTCAACTGCCCTCTGAGGAGTTACTAAAGATCGCTAGGGACTTTGAGCGCCTACATAATGCATTGGTAAGCCAGAAGGCATAAGTAAAGTACTTTTGGCATAGAACTTGCTTCTTCCATAAGCGCTACTATTCTTCTGAAAGCATCTTATGGCAGTTTCATCCACATCCAACTCGAGCGGTAGTTCAATTGCCTCAATAGACGTTGCGTCTGTTGTAGGCCAGTTGATGCAAACCGAGAATAAGCCGCTCGATGCTCTCAATAAAAAGATCGAACAGCAAAACCTGGTCATCAGTGATCTAGGAACAATTAAGAGCAAAATCGCCACATTTCAGGATGCCCTGAAAGATTTTGAAAACCCAAATTCCTATAACTCGGTCGATGTATCGTATCCCGACAAAACAGTTTTAACTGCTACTGGTTCTAACGGAGCCCTCTTAGGAAATTTCTCGGTTACTGTAAATACGTTAGCGAAAGCCGATACTTGGAGTATCAGCGGATTTACAGCGACGACCAACACCATTGGTATTGCAGCAGGTGGCTTTAGCCTTACCGTTGCCGGAACTACCTATAACTCCAATTCACCTCCAACAGGTATTAGTGCACTTGGTGCCAACCCAACGGTTACTGACCTAGCCAATTGGATCAACTCACTAGGGGTAGATGCTGCGGCAGCAGTTGTTAAAACAACCGATTCTTCAAGTTATGTGCTGCAAATTTATGGTACTAAAACTGGAACTGCAAATGCAGTTAGTTATGCAGGAATTACAACGGGACCCACGATTAGTAAGACTGATGGGGCTGCTGGAACTTCTGAAACTGCTGCAGTCACATTCACAGCACTCAACGCTGGACAACGCTTAACACTTGCTGGTCTTACATTTACGGCTGGTAGCTCAGGGGCAACAGCAGAGCAGGTTGCTTCTGCGTTTGGGGGCTTGGCAGATGGAGATAGTGCAACATCATTAAATACAAGTAAAACTCTGGGGACTGCTGCAGGCGGAACCTTTACTGCTGGGACCGTAAGCGGTTGGTCATCGAGTGCTTATTCATCGGGAAGTGCAGTGATTACATTTACTGCCTCCACTACAGGAAATGTGACTGATCTTTCAGGAAGCTTCTTGACGGCAGCACAAACTACCACCGCAACGGACTCGCAAATTACAGTCAACAGCACCAGTTTTGTTCGGTCAAGTAATGTCATTAGTGATGTGATTGATGGTGTCACCTTAAATCTATTTAATACCTCAGCAACCGCTCAAATGATTAACGTTTCTAGAGGCTCTGATACCTCTGAGACCGTGATTAAGAAGATGATCGACACCTACAATGATCTGGTTACAACGCATAAAACTATGACGGCTAATGCTTATAACTCAGATAAACCAGGCACATTTGCAAATGATCCAACGACACTGGCCTTTATTAATGAGATTAAGGCACGATTTGCTAAAGGCATTAATTACGGAAGTGCTATGACCAATAGCCTTAGCATTGCAAGTATGGGAATTGATCTCCAAATAGATGGAGTTCTTAAATTTAATGCCCTTACTTTTCTGGATGCAAAAGCAGCTGGCTTGCAAGACAAGCTTGCTCAAGGGGTAACCGTTGGCTATGTGAATAGTACAAATAATCTCAAAGAGTACATCAATGATTTAATTGGTTTGACAGGAGGTGGTGGCTCTTTGACCGAAGTAATTACTACTGAAAAAGAGCAAATTGGCGACCTTTATAAGCGCCAAATCTTACTCCAAGATAAATTAGTGAAAGTTCAAAACACCTTAATTAATCAATACTCGGCTTTAAATTCATTGCTGTATCAACTTAGTGTTACTAGCAACTCATTAACTAGTGCGCTTGATGCGCTATCAAACAACAATAAGAGCTAATCCAAGGAGTTTTTATGAATGCACGTGCCGCCAAGATCTATGCCAACAGCGATGCTGAAACCGGTGTAAATGCACTCAGTTCTGGGCAGTTGATTGTCCTGATTTATGAACGCATCTTTGATAATCTCAAAGTTGGTAAACACGCCCTCGAAAATGGTCAGCATGGAGTCGAAGCATTCACGAAAGCGCATGATTTAATTCAGCAGGGCTTGCTTGCTTGCCTTGATTACAAATCTGGCGAGGATGTTGCCCAGAACTTAGGTGCTATTTATGAGTGGGCTTTACGTGAAATCATCAACGCGCGCGTTACTCACTCCCCTGAGAAGGTTCAAGAGATTTTGGATGTATTGACTCCGCTGTATGAGGCTTGGATGTCACTGGCCCCAAAGGAGCCTACCTCAGCTCTAGCCGTTGTCTCCAAAGGGGAGCCAGCGCGTCCTGCCGCAGCATACTAAGTCGTTAACTGGGTTATTTGCCCCAACCCTCATTGGTGTAACACAACCAGCTAATTTAGCCGTAATATAAAGGTATGCGCCAATTACTGGAATAGAGTGCGCAAGGTGTGCAGTGAGTCTTAAGGGGTCAGGATGGCAATCCAAATACCGACGACCGGAATACCAGCCAATCCAATTGTGGAGTTTCACAAAAACGATCTGGTGAACCCACCTGCTGCCCCATCGGTCATTGACAATCTTAAAGCGATTGATCCCCGCGTGGCTTTGAACATGCCACTGCCCGTGACGGATACCAACCAAGGTGCGGCGATGCAATCGGCGATTCAGAATGCAGTACTTAAAGGTAGTCAACTTGCTGAGCCTGAGATTAACCAAGCGGTATTGCTTGAACTCTCCAAGACCCAGTCACAAATGAACCCGGCCACTGCCGCGGTCGTGGCCGATGCCAAATCAAGCTTGGCTCCGAGTCTGAGTCGACTTGATAGTCTTGGAAGCGCCGCCTTAGGGCAGTTGTTATCGAACATCTTAGATGCCGATGAGGTGGATCCCACTTTGGCACAAAAAAATAAGCTCAACACGGCAACCGTGAACTGGCCATCAACCAATCGTGAGGTAGCCCTTGCCGCTGACCCCCGAGTGGCGATGAACGTCTTGTACCAAAATCTGCAAAATTCGGGGCTCTTTGCTGGCGAGCAAATTAAGAAGTTACTCATGCCCGCCGCCTTATCGATTGCAGAGGATATTGAAACCATGCCCGATGGGGATGTGGTCCAACAAGCGACAACCCTATTGGGTCAGATGAACTCGGATACACCCCAAGTACGCGATGCCGTAAAACTCCTCTTGCGCGGGGATCTTGCTTGGTACGGTTTGGTCTTGCCTAATGTGTACGCGCGGATTGAGCGCGAGGATGCCTGGCAGCAAAGTGCAGAAGATCCCATGCAAATGGTGAAGGGCGCTCGCATCACCATGGAGATGGAGTTACCGCATTTAGGAAAGATCAAGGTAATCGGCACTC